>CBDTXL010000053.1:0-21575 GCA_965364435.1 uncultured bacterium | reverse complement strand
GATCCTCAATCGGATTAAAGGGGAATTAGGGGCGAAACTTGGAGGAGGGCGATCGAAACGGGCGATAGGCGATAGGCGATAGGCAATATCTCCTCAACAACTTGATGGGGTTATGATTTGAACAAATAGGAAAACATTTATGAAAACATTAGTTTTGAAAGTCTTGTGTCTAACGCTCATTCTGTTTATTACTGCAACAGGGTTGATAACAGAAGTTGCTTTGAGTACTCCCTTATTTCATGGCATGCTAGTCACCGCTCAAGCACCTGTGACCACATCCTCGCTTGAGGAGACGCCATCTTCAGAAACTACGACTCCTCAAGCTTCAGAATCATCAAAGTCAAAGGCTGAGGCAGCAAACAGCACTCAACAACCTGCGGACAGCAAATCGGTTGATTCGGAGCGTGCCAAGTCAACGCCTGACAAGAAGCCATCTCCGTCAGCAGGACCTTACGACATGGAAAGGATTAAACAATTCAATCGAGCGTTGTATGGCTCGTGAACGTTAAGTTGTTGGATTGCCAGTGCTTTTGCACCGTTCAGGCGGTTCAATCTTCACCCCACAGTTATTAGGTAGCGACTCTAAACATTTACAGGGAAGCTGATCTTCAATAAGTGGAGGTGGATTAGTTGAACCGAGGGTAGGAGCCGGAAGTCGCTTCGCAGGGTCAGAAAGTGGCCCTGATCCGCCTGAGCCGACTTCAAACTGATTCATCATGTCGTGATCTTCATGCACAAGGTTGTGGCAATGCATCATGTACTTCCCTCGGTGAGGACCAAACCTCGCGACAACCCGCACACTCTCAAAGTCACTCAGCAGCACCACATCCTTCCAGCCTCGCTCGTAAGGAAGTGGGGGTAATCCATTGCGATCGATGATTTGGAAATCTATCAAGTGAATATGAACCGGATGCGTCCAGCCTCCCGTGTTGACAATGTTCCAAATTTCGGTATCGCACTGCTTCGGGTTGGCATCCACGCGATTGGGACTCCAGGTTTGATTGTTGATGGTCCAGCGTTGTCCGTTTCGCCCAAACCGGAAGGTTCGGGTTTGAGTACTGCGGCTTTGCAATGCCTCTCGCGAGGTCAAGATGCCTAACTTTGCAGGGATATAGCTATCATCTGTCACCGGATCATCTAGTAAATCAAACCGCATCAGCGACGATGACCCAGAACCAAGATTACCGGGAAAGCCCAAATCCCTCAAGTAAACCTGCTGAACATTGGACGGGAATTTGGCAAAGTCAATAATCACTCCGTAACGCTCTGCCACCCCAATCCGCAACGATTGGTTCGGAGCAGTAAGTGGGACGGGTTCACCCAAAAGTCCAGCATCAGTGCCAACCACGATCAATTGGTCGCCTGCTAAGGTTAAGGTTTTGTTGTCTCGACTCAGAACGAGTTGATAGGTGCGCGAGGCAGAGGCATTTAAGAGCCGGAAGAAGTATTTGCGTCGTTTGACTTGCAGGTGAGGAAAGGGTACGCCGTTGACCAGGGTAACATCGGCGTAAACGCCGCGTTGTTGGCGATCGTTAAACACAAGTCGCCACTGGTTCGTTGCGCCTTTGTCTGGAATCTCAAAGGTTTTGTCTTGGATGATGAGGGGAATATCAAATTCGCCACTAGGCAGACAGCCAAAGTCATTGGGGTTGCAAAAGTCCTCTTTTGCATATTCAACGATGTACATGCCTGCCAACCCCATGTAAACGTTGCGCGAGGTTTTATGGACGGCATGGTCGTGATACCAGAGGATGGAGGCGCGGTTGTTGGGATAGAAGTAATCTTTGTAATACCCGCTTGGAATCAAATCTTCTGCATAGCCATCGTACTGGGGCAGGGACGCCATGCCATGCAAATGAACCGAGGTGCAGATGTCTTTGCCGCCTGCGTCTTGTCCCAACTGATTGATAAAGCGAATGCAGGATTCTCGATTCTTTGCTTGCCGGATGAGCGGACCAGGAATCGTACCGTTATAGCCCCACACTTGGGCGGTAATCGGCGGTTGACCATCTTTGGCTGGCAGAATCTCAACCGTCTGCTTCCGCATGGTGATTTCGTAGTAATCGATCGGTTGGTCAAAGGGTATTCCTTCACGAACAACCTGGTACGTTTTACTCAGAGAAGGTTTGAGGGCTTCTGGGATGTAGAGCGGTTGTGCAAAACGCTCAATCTGTGGGCTAAATTTAGGGGTTTGAGTACTCGGTGGCAATGGTTCTCTTGTACAATCTGCCTGAGCGTTGCCTGGAAATCCAAAGGGTGAGACAAGTGTGCCACTGCCTATCAATCCAAGTTTGAGTGCCTGACGCCGGGTAATTTTCATCGTCATCCTCCACTTATGCCGTCTGTGCAACGAAACGAATTTGCCGAAGCTGACAGGATTAAGCTTCGACGTAAAGTCAAACTATGACACCTTGTCAAAGTTTGACCGATCCTGTATTAAAAACCACAAAAAAGTGAGAAGTTTTAACTTCAGATGGGTAATGGGTAATGGGGGTTTTTAGGACAGGTGGGAAACTTTCGCGTCCGCTGCACTAGAAAGCTTTGAATAAGGGGGAGAATGGAGTCCTTGACAAATTTGCCTTTCTCCCCACTCATTGTTCTAATATCTATCAGGCGGTCTGTCTTGCTTGAAAGAGTCCAGCCATTCCCGAACTTGACCGGCGGCGATATCGCGAGCGCCTAAACCAAAAGCAAGAGCGATCGCAACCGCAATTGCTCCCAAGAGCAGTCCAAAGGCTAAGTTAACAATATCGCTGGCAATACCCATTTGTTGCAGCGCCATCGCTGAAACCAATGCAATGATTGCAATCCGAGCAGTTTGACCCAGGATTTTGGCTTGGCGAGAACCGGAGCTGGTAATCAAGTTAAAGGCAAGATTTGCCAGGTACAGACCAATTGCAAATATGATTAATCCACCCAGAATCTGACCAGAGACGCCAACAATGCCAGTAACAATTGCCGTCAACGCTTGAATCTGCAAGACATCAGTTGCCGCGACGGTGGCAAACAGCATGATGCCGATTAGGACAATAATTCCCACCAGTTCTGATGGTGTCCGAGTGGGAACTGTTGAAGGCTGTAGCACAGTCCCGGGTCCAGTTGTGGACGGGGATGCACCTGGTGGTGTTTCAGGAGTGATGGTAATCCGCGTCGTGCGGGTGGCGCGCGGTGAGGGTACGCCTAGCCACTGGAAAATATTGTTGAAGCCGATGCTTGTCAGGATATTGGTGACTAGCTCACTGACAAACTGCCCTAATACATAAGCAATGACCAGAATCAACGCTGCTGTAAAGATTTTCGGGAGAGCGCTAAGAATCTGGTTTAACATCGCGATCGCGGGCGCTGAAATTGCCTGAATCTGTAGCGCATTCAGTGCAGCGATCGCGGTGGGAATCAAAATCAGTACAAATACAACCGTTCCGAGAATCCAGGAGAGCGACTGACCACCCGCTGTCCTCCGAAGTCCAAACCGCGTTCCTAACTGGTCAGCACCTGCTGCTGCTAGCAAGTTTGTGACAATGCGGCGCACAATTTGAGCAACGAGCCAACCAGAGGCAGCAATCACGATCGCTGCCAAGATATTCGGCAGAATCGCCAGAATCTCATTAAGCAATTGCTGCACTGGTAGCAGGGGACCCTGCAAGTCTAGGGTGCTTAAAATTGCTGGAAGAAACAGTAGAAAGATGAACCAGTACAGCGCATTCCCAATCGTTTCTGAGAGCGAGAATTCGTTGGTTGTGCGGGGACGGCTACTCCCTGGCTGATCAGGCGGGATTTCCCCTGGTCTGTTTTGCGTATTCTCTACTTGCTGACCTAAACGCTCATCCAAACGAAATGTCCGCAGCGCCCGCGTCGTCACTAGCTTGACGAGCGTTGCGAGCAACCAGGCAACGCCCAAGAGAACAGCTGCACCGAGGAGCTTAGGCAAGAAGACCAGGATTTGGTTGAGAAAATTATTGAGAGGTTGCGAAACTGCTTGTAGATTTAGGGCGTTTAGAACAGCCACCACCGTGAAGGCAATGACGATCCAGAAAACCCCACTGGATATCCATTTCTCAACCTTGGGAGCCTCTGCTCCCGCTTGGCGACCCGTGATCCAGTCAGCAATTTTGTTATCGATATTGGTGCGATCGAGCAGACCTTTTGTGACAGCAGAAGCAATCAGAGCGATGATAATGCCGATAAACAGGATGGCGATCGCTCCTACCAACTGAGGAACAAATAGGCTGAGATTACGGATAATTTCGTCAAGCCATGGTACTCCAGTTACAACTATTGGCACTACTCGATCCGGTGCCTGCGCCAATATTGGATGCGCCTGGATTGGCACACCCACTCCCACAATTTGGACAATACTTTCCCAAGTTTCCTTCATGGCCTTCCTTCTTGCGTTATTCTCAAATTTCACGAGGCTTCAAAACGGGACTGATGACGACCGTGCTAGGCGTGATTGATGATATTTATCCTCTCAATCACTCAGCCCCTTCGTCACCAAGAGATGCAGCGAATTATAAAATTGGCAGCCTTAGACGGGCATGGACAACCTTATACTTGAAATCGCGATTTTACCTCTATCCTTATGGATAATTAAGCCCTTATGGATAATTAAGCCATAATTATCAAGTATTTACTGGTTTTTAGCGCCCAAACCTCCTTTTTTTTTAGTGACCTTGCTAGCTGGCACAGTATTAACAAGAGCTTCCTTTACAAATCAGAGATATCCGGTTAAATTTTTCAATGTCAAACGCCCAAGTTTTTGAACAATCAATCCAAATCAATGCCAGCGCCACGGTCGTCGAGCGCTGTATCACTGACCAGACTTTGATGCACCGCTGGCTCAACCCTGTTCTGCGTTGTGAGCCTGTGGGTGAGTGGAGTACGCAGGTAGGGAGCCGCAGTCGCTTTTTGATTCAAATTCCCCTCTTGCAGCCTACCCTCAATAGCGTTGTCGTGGAACGGGAACCGGGTTTAATTGTTTGGGGGTTCAAGGGATTTTTCCAAGGACGCGATCGCTGGGAGTGTCAGCCCGCCAACAAAGGCACACGTCTTCTCAACCGTTTTGAGTTTGAAATTCCAAACTCTCTGGTTAGCTGGGGCTTCAACACGTTTGCTGCCAGCTGGACACAGAGCGACATGAAAGCCCAACTCAGACGCCTCAAACGAGTCGCCGAGGAGACTTATCAAGGGATGAACTGACTCCTGACTCCTAAGTCTCACTATTGAGTTGCTCAAGCAATCGGCGAATCGCATCAGCATCTGCCGCGTTGGGAAGCATTGCTAAATAAATTTCTAAATCCTGGGATGCCTTAGACAGGTATCCTAGCTGGTAGTAAAGAAGCCCGCGATCGCGCAGTTCCATTGGTGCATCGGGAAACAAAAGCAAAATTCGTTCAACTGCTGCCAGCGCTCTAGACAAGTCTTTGCGATTGAGGTAAATAAATTTGAGATTCGTCAGCATCCGTGTCAACAACTGCCTAGAACTCACTGCTTCTGTGAATCTTGGTTGCAGCTGCACTGGACGCCCATAAATCTGGGCGAGTCGTTCCTCACAATCCTGCTCAAACAAAATCTCACCACGATTGAAGGTATCGACAAAGATCCCAGCGTCCTGAAACTCTGGGCGAATCAGGAAATGCCCAGGCATGTTCACGCCAACCATAGGAAAATCCAGGCGTCCGGCAACTTCCAGATAGACGAGGGACAGGGTAATGGGAATGCCGGTGCGCCGGTCGATGACATCATTGAGGAAGCTATTGCGAGGATCGTAGTAATCACTAGTGTTGCCGGTATAACCTAAGTCATCGTAGAAGTATTGGTTGAGACTCTGGAGCATCCGCAGGGGATAGCGTTCGACTGGCAAGCGCTCTTCTATCTCAGTTGCCATAACGTCGAGGGCGTTGAGATAGGCAGCGACCTCAAGGTCGGGGTATTCTTCTTGAGCAATATAAAGTGCTGATGCAGCTAGGTTAATTTGGGCGTCTGGCTGATTTATTTCTTGGGAAAAGTTTTGACGCCCCAAGGGAAAGTCCATAAAAAAGGATGATTTGGCGAATCTCTCCCTTTGATTTTAGGGAAGAGCGGGCGATCTGCGCTGACGCAGCAGCGGTTCGCTATCGCGCTTCCCCTAAGTGGGTTCAGTCAGTTGAAGTCTTAGTAGTGATTGTCAATGGAGTGGCAAGCCTGAACCAACGAGAGTTCAGAGGGCTTGTCACCCCGTCAGAACCTACTTACTGATTGAGGGAACTAATGTATTTGTTCAGCGTTTTGATGTTCCGATTATAGGCAGATGTATCACCCAACGAAACATTTTTACTCCGCACATAAAACTGGAATGGTAGCTCTCGTTCGCCAAAGAAACTAAGAAATCCGTCCGGCTCACGCGTATCACCATTTAGACCAATTGCCCAGTTCCGCTCCTGGTATTCCTTAAGTTCAGCGATTTTAAATTCGCTTGCCTCAATCTCCTGGTTGCGTACATCTTGGATGTACTTATTTAGGGTTTTGATGTTCTCATCGTAGGCCTTGGAGTCATTCAGTGAAGCATGATTTTGCAGATACAACTGGAATGGCAGGTTTCGCTGGTTGAAGAAGATAGGGAGTTTTTTCAAAGTTTGGCTGGGGGTTGTAATAGAAATCAGAAAGGGACGGATCGAAGATGGATGTGTTGTTGACGACCTCATAACTGCTATTATCAAGACCGTCTTCAATCGTATTGTCGGCTATAACGTGGTTGCGGTTGCTGCTGCCGTTGACAATTAAGACTTTTGAGTTGGGTAATACCACTGCGTGGACAGCTTGCATCCGATCTTCTTCTTTGGGCATTGGTAACATATACCAAGCACCCATTTCTGTTGGACAACCTTCGTAGGTGAGAAATTTATTCTCTAGGTTGTTTCGCAGTTTAGTTTCTAGCTCACTAGGGGTTCCTGTGCAGATTGCAGAGGGGAACGCACCCCCGTCATCGGCTAGAGCGTAACTCCGTCCGCAAAAGGTGACTGTCACTGCCAGGACAAAAATCAGAAAGATTTTCAGCAGTTTGTTCCGCGTAGTGATTGTGAATTTTTCTTGAGTCATAAATTTTCGTAACAGTACTGTGAAGAGCTAAAAAGACAGCAGATATCTGACAATCCCCCTGTAAGGTTTAAGCCTATTTTTACGATAACTACCTAAACGGAAGTGATATAATCTCTCTTACCAACGGGGGAATAAGAACCTATCCGAAAAGTGGATATGTTAATTTGGAACCACAGATGTAGGCGCTTCGCCTTCCCGGGAGCGTTGCTCGGCGAAGCCTAGGGTACACAGATGGTTGTCCCCACTGTTCATGATTTTTCGGATAGGCTCTAAGAATTCGTGCTGGAAGTTTCCCGATGATTAAAATTTCAGGGATGAAAATAATCGTAGATTTCTTGAGCTAAACGAGGACCAATTCCCGAAACTTCAGCTAGCTGTTTTGGAGATGCTTCACGGATGTAGTCAATCGAGCGAAAATGCGCCAGCAGCTGTTTTTGCCGGTGGAATCCCAACCCTGGAATTTCATCCAATCTAGACCGCCGCAGTTTATCACTCCTCTGTTGCCGATGGAAACTCACTGCAAATCGGTGCGCCTCATCCCGCAGACGCCGTAACAGCTGGACACCCGGTTGCTCAGCTTCAGTTGGTACTGGCAAGGATTCACCTGGCAGGAAGATTTCCTCGCGCTGCTTTGCCAGACTCACAACCCGTAAGTCTTCCATTAAATTCATGTCCTGCAAGACAGCGACAACCGCTGACAACTGACCCTTGCCCCCGTCAATCATCACCAAATCTGGCCAATCTGAATTCCCAACTCGCTGCAATTGTGGGTCTTCTACATATTTGCGGAAACGGCGACGGATGACCTCGGCGAGACTAGCAAAGTCATCGGAGTGACCCGCTTTAACTTCTGGGTTTTTAATCTTGTAATGGCGATAGTGCTGCTTTGCCGGTGTGCCATCCACAAATACCACCTGAGACGCTACGGCATTGGCACCTTGGATGTGAGAAATATCGTAGCCTTCAATGCGGTGAGGTAAATCCGGCAAGTCAAGGATATCAGCTAAATCTTGCATCGCCTGGGTGTTGCGGTCAGCAAATCGCTGGGTGCGTTCCAGTTCATAGTTTGCATTGCGCTCCACCATTTCAATCAATTCGGCTTTGGCTTGCCGCTGAGGAGCGAGGATGGTGACTTTACGCCCCTTTTTTTCGCTCAAATATTCCGCCAACATCTCTCCCTCTGGCAACTCATGCTGCACCAGAACCTCAGTTGGTATTTCCACTGAGTCAGCTGCCTGGTAATGCTCCTCTAACACTCGCTGTAAAATTGCCCCAGGTGTACCTGATTGAGCATCGGCGAAAAAGCCCAAACGCCCAACTAGACGACCGGCGCGAATCTGGAATAGCTGAATGCAAGCGTGTTGTTCATCAGCTGCTAGAGCGATCGCATCTCGTGAAACTGTATCATCTGGTAAGGACACTTTTTGGTCAGCTCCCAGAGACTTAATCCCCGCAATCTGGTCGCGGATACGCGCTGCTGCCTCAAAGTTCAGGGACTTGGCCGCCTGTTCCATATTCGCTGTCAGAATATCAATCAGTTCCCCTGTCCGACCCTGGAAGACCATTGCGATCTTTTGAATCGTCTTGCGGTATTCTTCTGGTGAAATCAGCTGTTGACAAACACCAGGGCAACGCCCCAAATCATAGTTGAGACAAGGACGGTCTTTAAATAGCGGTTGCGGACGCTGCCGCATTGGGAAGAGTCGTTTTGCAAGCCTTAAGGTGGTTCGTAACAAACCTGCATCTACAAAAGGCCCGTAATATTTATCCTTTTCCTTCGCCAGACGCCGGTTGCGGGTGATGAATATACGAGGATATTCCTCTGACCAGGTAATCAGGACGTAGGGATACTTCTTGTCGTCTTTGAGCAGGACGTTGAAGTAAGGTTGGTGCTGCTTGACAAGATTTGCTTCTAATGCTAATGCTTCAGCTTCAGTGTCGGTGACGATGAACTCAATCTCAACAACCAGGCGCACCATCATCGCGATGCGATCGCTCAGTTTCTGCGAGTCCCGGAAATAGGAACGCACACGCGATCGCAGTTTCTTTGACTTACCGATGTAGAGAATGCGATCGCCCGAATCCCGCATCAAATAGACCCCTGGTTCGGCGGGAATCTCTTTAAGGCGGCTTTCCAGGCGCTCTGGGTCTTTGATAAGAGGTAGTGTCTTAGCGGATGTCGTCACGGGCACTGTTGTAGGACTCTCCTCTAACAATGATAGAAAAACCACACAAGGCAGGAGAAATCCAACTTAGGGATTGCCAAAAAAAAAGAGCCTCTGGCTCCCTTTTTCTGAAGTTAGACTGTATCGTCAGCGAAATCTAAGCGTTTTTCACTAGCTTGCGCTTAGCTAAAAAGAAACCACCCAAACCAACTAAACCCAGCAAAGCAGAGGGTTCCGGCACTGACTGGGTTGGTGGAACTGGCGGTGCTTCTGGAAGTGGATCAACCTCATAGTTGCCGTCATGAGAGCGTTGATCGCTTTTTTCTATCAACCCAGACTTGGCTGCATTGAAGCTGTAATGGTACCCAGTCTTCCCAGCATAGGTAACGTTGACGAGTTCACTTGCCTGTATCGGTTGGCCTTGTTTGTCGGGTGACCGCCCACTCAAGAACAGAGCTTTTTGTAAAGGACTAAGACCCGATAGTAAAAGATCCGTTGCATCATAGTGACCCGCTAACCCAATCAGAACACCACTCGTAGGAGTTTCCTGGGTGACGTAGGAAAGATTGGGGTCGCTAAATCTTTGGAATCCTCCGTTGTTCAAAAAGGCATTAAAGCCGTTCCCAGCTATCATCGTGCCAACCAAGCTAGCAAACCCGTTACTGGTCAAGGCAGCGTTAAACCACTCTGTAGCCAGAGTTGCTGCTCCGTATGTCGTATTCCCTGACGGGCCAAACCAGTCTTTTCCAGTCAGACTGCTCAGGGTGATTTCCTGACCGAAGAGAGTGCCCTTCAATGAACTAACTGGCGCATTCAGAAAGGCACTTAGGCTCGAATATGTGCCTGTTTCGCTGTCGGCAAATAGCTCTACGTTGCCAGTCGGTGAACCTGGGGGGTCACAAGCATCTGCTGCATTTACGGTACAACTTCCTTTGAGGATATTCTCCGCTTGGGTAAGACCTGTATAGGGAACCTGGAACGTGTTAGTACCGTCGGAGTCGTAGATTAAGAAGTTGCCTGTAAGGCTAGTTGGAGTTATGGATATTGCAAAAGCTGGGGAACCAACGAGTCCAGTAACGCTAGCGAGTACCGAAGCACCAATCAAAACTTTCTGAATTTTTCCTGTCATTTGGCTGCCTCCATGAATTCTGGGGTTTAGTTTGAGTACAGCCACCATTTTAGGCTTTAAAGCTTCTGGCGAAACCAGAACTTTTAGTAGATGGTCCGTACTTCTGGGCGGATAGATTTCTTCTACTAAGTCCCTAGTTTAGAGGATGGATAGACCTGATATTTTAAAGTTTGTGTAAAGTTCGATTCATCTTTAGAATGATCCTTTGGTTAAGCGGGTACTAGTAGTCCATTAGACTAATTTTTAAGATTGCAAATTGTTAAATCTACCTTTAGATAGATGTAAAAACTTGTTGTTTAATTATGAGAAATAGAGTTATCTAGTGAAGGCTGGCAGAAATAAGTAACCCATTGAAGTATCTCCCTCTTCTCCTCGTTCCCCTGGTCTCTGGCAAGTAGTCAAAAACTTTAGTTGAGTTGCACTAAGCAGGTTGATGCAATTACACCAATTTATGTAAGTTTTTGTAATGTAAAAGGGGAAGAGTTAAGAGGAATATGAGGATAGCTCAACACCTAATTTAATTAGGAAGCCAGACGCCGACGAGTTGCCATCAAGCAGCCTAACAGTAGCAGTCCACCAATAGCCGTAGGCTCAGGAACCGATTGAGTCGGAGGGGTAGTCGGAGGGGTATTCGGAGTGAGGGTAATTAGGGGATCGTAGCGGTAGATCCCAGTGTAGGATTCTTGGTCCTTAGAGGCAAGGATGCCAGACGGCGTTGGATTGAAACTGTAGGCATAGTAGGTGTTGCCATTAACTGTTAGCTTAGCAACTTCACTGGCTAGGATAGGACCGTTGATGTTTTTGGCCTCCTGGAAGAGAAATCCATCAAACAATCGATTCCCCATTTTGTATTGACCAGCCTTAATTAGTGGCTTGAGATCTAAGTGTCCAACCAGATCCAAGTTAATCGTACCTTTGGCTTCATCTAGTGTTAAAGCTCCAATATTGGGATCTCCCGACCTAGAAAGTCCTGTTCTTTTAAGAAAGAACTTGAGAGTTTCCTTATCAGCTGACGAAAGCCCAGTCCATATGGTGTTAATTTCGGGATTTGCAGCAAGAAAGCCAGCAAGCCATTGATCTCCAAAGATAGCCCAATCCGCTCTTGTCACACTACTGACCGACACAGTATGCGTTCCCAGCGTTTTACTATTAAACTGTCCAGTGAAGCCGACGTTAGCACTGGAGTATTCACTGGTGTACCACAGCTCCACATTCGAGGTGGGCTCATTATCAGTCAGTGCGGTTACTGCGGCACTTAGATCATTGGCTTGGAAAACTCCGTCTGAGCCACCCGTATAGGTTTGGTAGTTCTCCGTGTTGAATTCAATCGATGATGGGGTGAGCGTCAGAGCTTGTGCTGGAGCGGTAGCGATCGCACTGGCGCTAGCGAGTACCGAAGCACCAATCAAAAACTTCTTAATACTTCCTACCATTTGGCTGTCTCCCTGATTTCTTTTGTTTGGCTTGAGTCTAGCCCCCATTTTAGGCTTAAAGCTTCTGGCGAAACCAGAACTGTTAGTAGATGGTCCGTACTTATGGGCGGATATATTTTTACTACTAAGTTCCTAGTTTAGAGGATGGATAGACAGGATATTTTTATATGTGTCTAATTTTTGATTCATCTTTAAATGCTCCTTTGAGCCAGTGGATATTAGTAGTCCATTACACTGATTTTGAGAGATTACAAATCTTTAAACCTACCTTTAGGCGGATGTAAAAATAGTTGTCTTTATTTGTGTTCACCTGAGAGAGCGCGATCGCACAAATGCTCCTATTCTCTCAACTGCTGCTTCCAAAATTGCTGGCTCATGTACCAGGGCAAACCGGACATATCCTTCTCCAGCTTTACCAAAACCCGCCCCAGGCGAAGCCGCAACGCCTGTCTTTTCTACCAACTGAGTACAGAATTTCACGGAATCGTCAGTCCAAGGCAGCGGCAACTTTGCCCAAATATACATCGTTGCAGTTGGGGTAGGAACCTGCCAGCCAATTCGGTGCAATGCTTCAATAAACGCATCCCTGCGTCGTCTGAAAATTTCTACAGACGCCTTAACGCCGTCTTGAGGACCCGTTAAAGCCGCGATCGCGCCGTTTAAAATCCCCCTATACTGGTTGAAATCAATCGCCGCTTTCACCTGCCGCAATGCCCGAATCAGCTCGGCATTCCCGATCGCGTAACCCACCCGAAAACCGCCCATGTTGTAGGACTTGGAAAAAGTAAAAAACTCAATTGAAACCTCTTTATCAGGGTCGGCTTGCAAAATTGAGGGAGCAGCAGCAGTGTCTTCAAACACTAAATCCACATAGGGAAAGTCGTGAACCAATACCAGGTCATGCTGACGGCAAAAGGCAACGGCTTCCTGGAAAAAAGACAAGGGTGCGATCGCGGTGGTAGGGTTATGAGGATAGCTCAACACCATCATTCGTGCTTGGGCTAGTAGTGGCGTCGGGATCTCATCAAATACTGGCAAGAATTTGTTTTCTGCTAGTAGGGGCATTGGGTAGATCTGACCACTGGCAAGATAAACACCACCCGCATGAGAAGGGTATCCAGGGTCTTGCAGTAGTGCAAAATCCCCTGGGTTGAGTACCGCTAGAGGTAAATGAGCGGTGCCTTCTTGAGAACCAATCAGGGAAAGCACCTCAGTTTCTGGGTTAACTGAGATGCCAAATTTTTGGGTGTACCAGTCCGCAGCTGCCTGACGAAAGGCTTGAGTGCCATGAAACAGCAAGTAGCCGTGAGTGCTATTGTCAGACAATGACTCTCTCATCGCTGCCAAAACATGCTCTGACGCCGGTAGGTCAGAAGACCCTAAGGATAGGTCTATGATGTCTTGAAGGGAGGCTTTGGCTTTTGCCTTCGCCTGGTCCATGTCCGCAAACACATTGGCTTGCAGAGGTTGTAAACGCTTGGCAAACTGCATTTTTTTATCCTTTGTCTGTAAAGAGTTGCAGGTTGACAGGTTAGGAGGTTACCAGGTTTTTCGAGCCTTCAACCTTTAACATAAAAGCCTTCAACCCTTCAACCAATGACCTGAGGTTTGAGTTGTTGTTATGAGGTAGGTGAAAGGAGAGCTTCCAACATACTCTCTAATTTCTGCTTACCAATTGCTCCCTCATGAGACTGAACCACCTCACCATCTTTAAACAGTAGAAGTGCCGGGACACCTTCGATTTGGTACTTCTTCACGGTGGTGGGATTCGCATCGATTTCCATCTTGGTGACTTTTAGGCGATCGCTGTAGGTATCCGCTACCCAGTTCACGGATGGCGAGACAAGGCGGCAAGGACCACACCAAGACGCCCAAAAGTACACCAGCACCAGCTGCTCTGCTTTTAAAACTTCGGCTTCAAACTCGTTATCTGTAATTGCAATAGCGCTACTCACAACACCCTCCGTCTTACTACGTACTTAATACAATGAACTACTCTGCACTCCACTCCGTTCCGTGACGGAGTTTCAATTAGAGCTTTTGACGTTTCTTCGCAGCCAGTTGCCGAAAGCCTCCACAATGCTGTGGGGTTTTCGGTAGAGCTCATCGCGTCTACGTCTAGGACGCTAGTTCCTAACGCCCAGTTGAGGCAAACTTGACTAGCAGCTACATCACGATCTGTTGTGTAGCCGCATTTAGAGCAGCAATGGACTCGTTGGCTCAACTCTTTTTTCTTCTGGTGGTTGCCTCTAGGGCAAGTTTGAGACGGCTTGACTTTCTTGATTGGAACATCTATAAATACGCCGCCTGCTTCTTCAACTTTATATTTGATGGCGCTTCGCAACATTCCCAAGCCTACATCAAGAATTGAACGATTCAATCCTGTTTTTTGCCGCTTCCGCTTACTGCCTTTCTTCGCCTTCTTTGTCATCTTCTTGACCTGAAGCTCTTCGGTAGCTACCAAGCTGTTATCGCGAGTGCGTCATCTAGTCGAGTGAAAAAATTAAGACCTGGATAGACTCTCTGAATCCACTCCGAAACTTGTGCCAGTTGGATTAATGTTGAGTCGCCTACCAAGGTCTTGAATTGCAAAGGACGTTATCAAAAGAGCGCTCAAACCTACAAACTGTCGATTTGCTTTCGTAGTGATTCCAATTCGTCGTCAACTGCTGAATTAGATGGCGAGGATTTTTTCTCCTGTGAGGCAGGCAAGGCTTGCTGTGAAACAGACCCACCCGTCAACTGCGCTTTCATCGCCGCCAACTCATCATCAACGTCACTGCCGGATTCGAGCATGGCAAACTGACTTTCCAGATCCGCCCCAGCAAGCTCTGCCGCTGACTGAGAACGGGCTTCCATCATCAATACTTTGTCTTCCATTCGCTCGAAGGCTGCCATAGAACCGCCAGTATTGAGCGAACTAATCGTGTTTTGCAACTGCTCGTTGGCTTTAGCCGCGGCTGCACGGGACTTGAGCATGTCCTTCTTGGTCTTGGCTTCGGAAATCTTACTTTCCAAAGCAATCAGGTTGCGCTTGAGTGTGTCTACCTGAGCAACTTGCTGATCCAGTTGGCTTTTTAGTTGGCCAGCAGTATCGGCATTGGCCTTCTTACGAGTCAGTGCCTCACGCGCCAGGTTTTCATCCCCCTTGGTGAGCGCCAGTTGTGCGCGTTGCTGCCAGTTGTTAGCTTCTGTTTGGTTTTTGTTGTATTGCTGCTCAGTGCGTTTTTGAGTAGCAATTGCCCCGGCAACCGCTTGGCGCAACTGCACCAAGTCTTCTTGCATATCAATAATGGCTTGTTCCAGAATCTTTTCTGGATCTTCAGCCTTGCTGACCATATCGTTCAGATTGGCTCTGACGACTCTGCTAAGGCGATCAAATAATCCCATGACGCTGTCTATCCTCTCGTAATGTATAAAGTAGCTGTAAAGTAGGCTCTACTGCGTCAGCCTGCTTAACGTAGTGTTGAGGTTTAAGCAATAGATGCTCTCCCGTCTCAACCCTGAAGCGCTTCTTTGAAGCACTTAAAACACTAATGACCAAGCCATTAAAGCAGGAGGCTTTTAATCCAGTTTAAAAACTTCCAGCTCAAAAGTGCCAGATCATAGCCAGTTTCTCTAAACCTCAAGAGCCATTAGTTTCGGAGCGCAGTTTTTCAAGATCTCCCTCAAATTCCGGATTTTTGACAGAAGATGCCTGACCAGACGGTAATTTTGCTGATTCGGTGCCTGTCATCAGATTGGCTTTTAGCGCTGCCAACTCGGAATCAATTTCATCGCCACCTTCAAGGGCGGCAAATCTCTTTTCCAGATCATTGCTTCCTAGCTGTTCTAGTGCCTCAGACTGGGCTTCGAGCTGCATCACTTTTTCTTCCATCCGCTCGAAGGCACTTAAAGCGCTGCTAGTACCGACATTGCCCAGCATTTCGTTAATTTTTTGGGATGCCTGAGCGGAGCGTGCCCTGGCGATGTACAAGTCTTTTTTCGTTTTTGCTTCAGAGATTTTACTCTCTAGCGTCCGCATATTTTCTTTGAGCTTGGTGACGACACCAGCTTGCTGTGCCAGTTGGGCTTGCATCGCTTTTGCCGTCTCCTGATAGGATTTTCGCCGCGTCAGGGCTTCTCTGGCCAAGTTTTCGTCCCCCTTAGACAGTGCCAGCTGAGCGCGTTCGTACCACTCCTGTGCTGTGGATTGAGCCTGAGAGGCTTGTCGCTCAGTGCGTTTCTGGGTGGCGATCGCCTGAGCCACAGCCTGTCGCAGCCCAATCAAATCCTGCTGCATATCCTCTAGAGCTTGTTCCAGAATTTTCTCTGGATCTTCCGCCTGCCCGATCAGGCTGTTGAGGTTGGCGCGAATTACTCGCAGGATGCGATCAATCAATCCCATGGCAGCTCTCCATTCACGTTGCGGTCGGGGGAATCCTTAACATCATGGTATCTCAGAGTCAAGACCCTAGTTGACTTCACCACGGCTGTTGAGTTCCTCTAACCACCTAACAACGAAAAACCAACCTCTAACAACTACCTAATGACTATAAATTGTGGCAGAAATTCCCTGTTGCTTTAGTTGATCAACTAAAGTTCTCGCCTCAGACTCAAGCATGAACGCTCCCATACTAATCCGGGTACCTATGGGGAAGTTTTCCACATAGGCTTCAGGAATGATTTTCCTTACCTCCTCTAGAGCGCTCTCGCTACTGTCGTTGAGCAACACATAGTAGTATTTATCCTTAGCTGGTACAGAACTTGATCCTACTTCGGCTGGAGAGGAAGACTCTGGGAGCTTCTTCGTTGGGGCAGGTGTGGCTGGTGCCGGTGACTGCTTTGAGTTGGCAGGCGAGCCGGGTGCGGACGCCGCTGGTGCCGGTACCGGTCCAAGCGAAGGAACAGCTCCTGGCTGTAGAGAAGGTTGTAAAAGCGCCGAAGATAAATCTGAAGAACGTTCAGGAAGAGCCGAGTTAGGGACGACAGGTGGGGGTGTCGATGTTTCCCCAGAGTTAGGCAAATCTGGTAGCGGACCGAGCTGCGTCGGCGTCGGTGTCGAAGTTGCTTCCAACTGACTCAGGGTATTTAAATTCACGTCTGGAAACTCACCAGCCGCGAGATTGGGACCATTCATTGATGAATTTTTTGCGGCTTCACTCTGCGCCACTGTCGTCTCTGTGGAGGTTTTGGTCTTAGTCGGAGTGTTTGAGTCAAACAACCAAAGACCAAAAGCACTGAGAGTGGATGGATTAGTGACGAGGTAGGCCACAGTGGCGCTTGAAAGCAGCAAAAGTAATATCGAACCTATACCCAGTGGGGTCAGTAGTCTTGCGGTGAAACGCTTTTCTGAACGAACGCCTGCCTGTTCTTGTGCCAGACTCCGCAGCAGTTTTTCCGAAGATTCCAGATAATCCTCTGGCTGTTCCTGGGCAGCAGCTAAAGGTACTAAATTTCCTGTCACATTTGCCGGTTTTTCAGGAGGGGTCAATTGCTCAGTAAGGCTTTCCTCGGTGGCTGAATTCCCAGGAGCAGCGTTACTCAAAGAAGAGACTCCCGCGTCGGTAGATGCAGAAGGGGCATCCAGCTGACCTGTCTGATTCATTAGCCCACTTTGCGTCTCATTGGCAGGGGAAGCCTCTGGTGTCTTGTTCACCAGTGCTAGTGGAAATGACATCATTGGAGCGGCAGTAGTTCTCCCTGCCACGAGCGGCTGAGTTTGACCTCCTGCCTTATCGACAGGAATCAATTCAAGCGGTTTCCGAGTCTGGTAACGACCAAGACCACGGGGACTCACTACTGGTCGTCCTGCTCGTTGGCGTCGGTAGCGGGCTAATTCTTCTTCTAGCTGTACATCCAGACTGCCCAGTGCAGCCTGCAAAGCTGGGTTGATTAACTGGTTTGGTAAGGAGCGAGTCGAGGACTCAACCGATGTGTCTTGGCTCATGAGGAGGTCTTTAGGGTGAGTTTTTGAGTTCAAATCCTGCAAGAGAGTTTCTAGACGTGACTCTCGCTGTCAGTTTATTACAGGCTTTCAGGTTTTGATGCAATAGATATAGATAAAATTGACATTCTTCGTCCAAAACTCTTCCCTTACTCCTCCCTCTAAGGAGAGAGTGCTAGTGCGTAAGTTCAGTACCAGTATCCTGAGCCACCCGGAGAACTCCAACCCTGGAATGTCAGTGGTCTGTGTGATCCAAATCAGTTGCAAGGCTAGCTAAGACATCTTTTTTTTCAATTGAACCGATACTTTAGACCTTATTCATTGTCTTCAATTTAGTATATCGAGATACATACGCTCTTCAACTTTGGCTTGATCCCCATAGGGTTTAAGGAGAAATAAGTACCTTTCCTCATGATCTATCTTTAAATTTGTGTCTTTTCTTAACAAGAATGTTTCTATTTATAACAGAAATATAAAGAAAATATAAAAAGCTCCTAACTTTGGGGATCGCTCTAACCTAGACGGACTCAATGCTTGCTAGCTTTAATAGCTGAATTTGGAAGTAGGAGAATTAGAAGGTGAAAAGGAAATAAAATTCTTCCTGAAAATAACTCCAATGAAGACATTGAATTGCCCAACTTCTGCCTGCCGGTGTTGCCGCTATTACCGACCCGAGGGACGGCGGGGGGGTATGTGTCAGCAACTGAGCGTGCCTGTCAGATCTAGCTGGAAAGCCTGTTCTTTAGCGCTACCACCTTTTGCGCCTTCTTGGGAGAGTATTGAAGAGATTTGGCAGAATGACAAACTGATGATTAAAGAAGCGCTTTCTGTAAATTGTTCGCTAGGCGGCTCTAAGCCAGATATTCCTGAAGAAATGAGTTCCTCGACCTCTGAAAAGTTGACGGCTGACATAGTGCTTGTGTAGATTCCCCTTGATGACCGGCTAGATGGGCAGTCTGCCACTTTTTGATTACTGCCTTAATAATTAAGACGATTGAGACGAATCCCTAAAAAAACCTGAAGTACAGTATTACCATTTTTGGTTGTTTAAATTAAGGAAAGCTATCCTTTGACAAAATAAAAACTTAATCCAGCCCTTTTACTGAATCCAAAATTATTTTTCATCATTTTTACTCGCACCGTCGTTCAAAAAGCGGCGATTTTTAATTTAACTGGATCGACTGACATCAATTCTAGAACACTGAGCTAACTCTTGGGACTCAATGACAAAGGCGATCGCTTCTGTCACTGAGGCGTGAGTGTGCTTTGGCTGGGTTATACCTACAGCTTATCGTCATCCTGAGAGTACTGGGGGTTCCTACTACACTTGGGGAGAAATTTCCAGACAGTAGAGACAAGGATGACTCGGTGTCTCTACAAGCAAACAGCGCTGCGTAAGAACTTTTGCCCAAGTGTAGTATCGTCGCTATCACACCAGAGAATCAACCGAAGGTTGAGCCATTCCAGCCCCACATGGCACCCTTGGCGTCAGCAAACTCTATGTAAATTCGGTTGATGGGTACGCCGAGCTTTTCATTAACCGTCTGGCAAAAGTCCTGGCTCATTGCTTGGGTTTGCGCTGGACTCATGTTGCCAATGCTCTTGATCTCAACGTAGCAGACTGGCTCGACTGTGCCAGCGAAAGTCATCGCTACCTCTGGCTCAAAAGCTGTCATTACATAAGACTCTGGCTTGCCTAAATGCCTTGCTAGCTTAGCCGAAAGGATTTTAAGCAGCCCCTCGACAGCAGTAGGTTCCGGAGCAGCGACAGACGTTTGTACTTTAATCAACGGCATAATTTTTTCGTAGCACCGAGAAGTGTGAGAAGTTCATTCAAAATTCCAAAGTATTTAGCCGCCGTATTGCCAGCCAGTGTCTTCTAGTAAGATTTGTTTGCCCTCCCGGTGAACACCTGAGGCAATTACTTCTCCCACAAAAACTGTGTGATCCCCTTGTTCTACCGAACCCACTACCTGGCACTCGACATAACCCAGTGAGTCTGAGATGATTGGACAGCCGGTTTCTCCTGTGTAGAATTCCACGTCCTCAAACCTATTGCCAGCGCGGCGCAGGGGCTTAAAGAACTTTTCTGCAAGATCTTTTTGTTCCGAATCCAGAAAACTGATCGCAAAAACACCACTGTTTTTGATCATTTCGTGGGACGTATGGGATTTGTTGACACAGTTGACCACCTGTGGTGGTTTAAAAGAACACTGCATCAACCAACTTATGGTGAAACCGTTAATCTTGTCTCCATCCTTAACACCACAGATGTAGATTCCGTGGGGAATCTTACGCAGCATTGTCTTCTTCGCTTGTTCGTCTAGCAAGGGTCTACCTCCCTATTGGGTGTTACACTGCATCAGTTTACCGAAAAAAACTGGGTCTAAAGCCCCGTCATAAGAAGGACGGCTTTTCCTCTTTGAGTTTATCGATCCAGTCTTCAATAAGCTGAGTCATAGTTTTTTCTCTGCTGTGAGCTATTCTTCTTAATTTCTCTAGCCTACTCGAAGATACCCGCACACTAAGTCTTTCTTTTTTCATGTGGCTACCCAATTGCTACCCAGCAATGGTATCATAGAGACATGAAAACTCTGAAGTTCAAGCTCTACAGTCATAAACGAAATAAACACCTCAAGCGGTCAATCAATGCTGCTGGAGTGATTTATAACCATTGCATTGCCCTCCATAAGCGGTATTACCGGATGTGGGGCAAACATTTGAACTGTGCAAAACTTCAGAAACACATTGCCAAGTTGAGAAAACGCAATTCCTTTTGGCAGCTAGTAGGCTCTCAAGCTGTGCAGGATATCTGTCAACGCATTGAGAAAGCATATCAACTTTTTTTCAGACATCACAAGAAAGGAGTAAGACCACCTAATTTTAAGAAAGTTAAGAAATATAAGTCGTTCACCCTAAAGCAAGCTGGGTACAGGCTTCTAGGAAGTAATCGGGTCAAAATTGGGAATCGGGTTTATCAGTATTGGAATTCTAGAGAAATTGAGGGAATAGTCAAAACGTTGACCATTAAGCGAACACCATTAGGTGAGTTGTTTATGGTTGTTGTAGTAGACAGCAGTAGTCAGCCAGAAATCAAGTTCGAGACAGGTAAAATTGCTGGATTCGATTTCGGCTTGAAGACATTTCTCACTTGCTCTGATGGTTCCACAATCAAGTCACCTGAGTTCCTGAAAACCTCTCTTAACCATATCCGCAAGGCTTCAAAACTGCATTCTACAAAGCTAAAAGGGTCAGCCAATCGAGAACGGGCGAGAAAGCACCTCGTTCGCCAGTACGAAAACGTCTCCAACCGCAGGCGTGATTGGTTTTGGAAGCTGGCGCATGAACTGACCAATAAGTTTGATGTGTTATGTTTCGAGACGTTGAATCTGAAAGGAATGCAGCGTCTATGGGGACGCAAAGTTAATGACTTGGCTCATGCGGACTTTCTACAGATTCTAGAGTGGATTGCCTCCAACAAAGGTAAGCGTGTCATCTATATTGACCGTTGGTATCCATCCACTAAAACCTGCTCTTGTTGCAGTCATATTCTTGATGAATTAGACCTTTCGGTTAGAAGATGGCGTTGCCCGTCTTGCCATTCGGTAAATGACCGGGATGAAAATGCTGCTATAAATATTTGTGCAGTCGGGGCATCGACTGTTCAGTTAGGTGATGTCAGACAGGTTTTACCTGCAATCACTGTTTGACCTGAGAATCCCCATGCCTTCAGCCTGGGGAGTATGTCAACAATCTTCATACAAATCCCGGTTCTACTTTTGAGGGATTAGCGCCATTTACTGGCTTTTTCGTCTAAAAACTTTCCTGACTTGACCGAGAATTCCTTG
>CBDTXL010000052.1:0-21798 GCA_965364435.1 uncultured bacterium | reverse complement strand
CTGATGCCGCAAGTGCGATCGCTTCTCAACTGGCACACTACTGGCATACTTTTCCCGTTTTTGTGAATCGCCGCTCTCATAAATATAGCCCTTCTCGATTGGATGCGGTACACTCTGACCTCTCTGGAAAACCTCTCTCCTAGAAGGAGAGAGGCTTTGATTTTTACTCCCCTTCCCTTGTAGGGAACTCTTTGGGGGTTAGGTTTTTTTGATGTACACGCGCGTAACTGAGAACTGCTATATAGCGGTTCTCAATAGAGTGCAACATAGGTCGTTTTTAGGGCGTCGGTATTCGTGCCCCTACCGTGTGGTACAGGCAACTGAAAACGGCTATAGACTTCTTGCATAAATGCAAAAGATTGGGGCGATAAGTACTATAGCTACTTAGCTTTTATTTACTTTTGCAAAAACTATCTTGATTTAGGAGTAAAAATATGCGTTGGGTTCTGCCATTAGTAGTTGCCTCTGTTGCTTTGCTTAGTTCTCCAGCCACCGCTTCTTGGGTTAGAGTCAAAACAGCTCCAAACGACGATATCTTCTCAGTCGATGTCGATTTGATTGAGGGACGCGGACGCTTTCGCTACTTTTGGTCAAATGTTCTTTTTGGAAAGCCTAGGAAAACTGAGGCGGGACAACTTGCTTATAGCGCTATGTACTACCTATCCGTTGACTGCCAAAACAAACTTTATCGCCTTCGGTTTGAGCAGTTTCTTGATGAAAACTATAAAACCATCGAAGAATACAATTATGGCGAAGACGCTGGACTAGTTGCCCCTAATCCTGGCTCTAGTCAAGAAGCCTCACTGAAGTTTGTTTGCTCAAGACGATAGTAATCCCTCGCAACTTCATATCTTACTATCGACCAGATAGATTCTCAAAGGCACACTCAACTGCAATTTGTACAATTTGCTCTGGTGGTTTTTTAGTCTCTGCCATCTGTGCAGCAATGCTCATGAACTCGCTAAGGGTGTACTGATTCTGAATTTTTTTAATTGAGCAGGCACAAATCGGCTGCATACTTACTCCTCCAACATTACCTTGTCTAGCACAGGTACTCATAAAAGCCTCTACCATCGCAGGGGGATAAACGTTGGCAGTTTGCTGTGAGGTGGTATTAGTTCCCGGCGTCGGCTGAATTGGTGGTGGTACTTGTGCCCTGTTTGATGGTAATGGGGCTGGTCGTAGTCTTGGTCGTACTGTTAGTTGTTCAGGTGAAGTTGCGGGCAGTGGTGCTGTAAGTTGTGGTGCAACTCGTAACCTTTGTAGTTGTGACCGTTGTAATGTTGATGGTCGTGGGGCTATAGGAGAAGGTAGTGGGGGTAATGAGGATAGAGAGGAGCGTGGGGGTCGTGGTATTTGGCTAATAGAAGGTAAGTTGTATAGCCGCGCTAGTGGTGGGTTCATTATCGGCAACCCCTTTGTACCATTGAGTGAAGCGCTCACCAAGCTAGTTTGTTCCAGGTTGGCATGATTCAGGTAGGCTTGATTGAGGTTAGCTTGGCTAAAATCAGTTCGATTGAGATTGGCACGAGTAAGGTCGGCGTGGCTCAAATTAGCTCCTCTGAGGTTAGCTCCTCTGAGGTCAGCACCAACCAGAATCGCAAAAGTTAAATCAGCTCCACTTAGGTCTGCTCCACTCAAGTCACAATCTTGACATTCTTTGGTTTTCAACAATTGCCTAACGTGTTCAGGGTTTTCAGCTCTAGTCGGAGTAGCTAAAAAAAGTGAACTCACAAGTAGGGCGCTAGAAAGAATTTTTAGTTTCATGGCATTGGCGGTTATTATGCTGTGGCAAATCAAACATATATCTCAATCCAAGGCACTTATGCAGTTTTGTGAGATATTTTGCGACTGACGCTGGTAAATGCCTCTCATTCCCCTTGTCCATTCACTGAATAGACAAGCTTCGTCAATTAGTAGGCACTGTCCACCTACTCACATCTATTCCAGATCAATCCCTCTTTCTCGCAATCGTGCTTCCAAAGCTTGATAGCGCTGCCGTTCCTGTTCTAGTTCGGTAAGTGCCTCCTCTGCCCGTTGGTACTCCTGCTCTGCCCGTTGGTACTCCTGCTCTGCTCTAGCTTGAGCGAGTTCCTTCTCCTGACGCTCCTGCTCTTTGAGTTGAGCCAGTTCAACAGGGGTGAGAAACCGCTCCCCATCAGGGCGATAAATTTCGAGGGTGTCTTCTTTGAGTTCAAACCGCACCCCTAGCCGAGGACTCACCCAACCATTCATTTCCTCAATCACCTCCAACTCTTCCCCAGAGCGCAGCCAGCCATTTAAGTCCACTCGGTCTGGGTCATAGATGTAATATTCCTCGACGCCATAGCGGTCATAAAACCTGAATTTCTTTGCCATTTCTTTGAGTCGGTTTCCAGGGGATAAGATTTCAAACACCACTTGGGGGGCGATGTTCTCTTCTTCCCATTGCTTGTAGGAACCCCGGTCTCCTTTTGGTCTGCCAAAGACAACCATTGCATCAGGCGCTTGGCGGATTTTGTTATCTCCCTTGACGGCATACCACAGCAGGTCGCCCGCAACAAACACATCCGCGACGGCGGCAAATAAGATTTCTAAGTTTTCCTTAATAACCACAATCCAGCGGAATTGTTTAGTATTGTCCGCCATTGGTTGACCGTCGCTGTCTGGGTAGATGATTTTTGCTTCGGTATCAGTTGGTAGTTGTTGTACCATCCTGTGAGCCTCCGCGTGGGTACACTGATTCTCAGTATATTATTTCAATCTTTGGCTTGTATCCGCTTCAATAGCTCGTAAAAAGGCTCCCAATTATCTTCTTGCACAATAGGCTCCCAAACTGCTTCAATCACAGGTCGCAGTAACGCCGTCTTCGGATTCTTATCCTTCAAGCGTGTGGAAACATCCTCCAGCTCAGCTGCTGATAAGCTCTGCAAGAGGTGATGGTATAAATCTCGCCAACTTGCCAGTAATGACGACTGCTCAGCGGATTGTAAAAATGATGCCTGACCGAAGATCTGACCAAGATCATCTCGCCAGCTAGGGTCAAACTGTTGCGCTAATTCAGCAAAGAAAGCGTGATAACCGACCTGGCTATCTAGGAGGAATTGAATTGTAACGACCAACAAGTCATCGGCTTGCGGTTCGCTCAGCTGTTCAAATCCTAGTTTATTGAGCATCAGCTGCCGATAAGTCTTGTAATAATGCTCATCAAACTGTGCCAACGCTGCTTCCATATCAGCTTGTGGAATCACAGCAGCTAGTGGCTTCTGAAGCAACTCCAAATTTAACTTACAAATCCCTGGTTGATTGTCATAACAGTAGCGCCCGTAATAGTCAAAATAAGCCGCCGTAAAATTCGGGTTATAAGTCGGGATAAATGCATAGGGTCCATAATCAAAACTTTCACCCGTAATCGACATATTGTCAGTGTTCAGGACAGCGTGACAAAAGCCAGCGGCCATCCACTGTGCCACAAGTTGGGCGACTCGCTCTACTAACTCGGCGTAAAACTGTACATAGCGGTCATCTTCTCCGAACTTACCCCCCTCGCCATTAAGGGAGGTTGGGGGGGGAATCTTGGGATAATATTGCTCAATAACATGGTCTAACAGCTTTTTGGTTAAATCCGGACGCTTGAAATAGTGCAAGCGTTCAAAGGTGCCAAACCGGATGTGAGAACTGCTAAAACGTACCATTACAGAAGAACGGGTAGGAGACGGTTCATCACCCCGCCACAGCGCTTCGCCAGTCTCAATCAAACTCAGACAACGGGAGGTGCGGACACCGAGATTGTGCAATGCTTCAGCGGCAAGCACTTCCCGGACACCACCTTTGAGAGTGAGTCTACCATCAGCACTTCTAGAGTAGGGTGTTGTTCCAGAGCCTTTCGTGCCGAAGTCGTAGAGTTCACCATCGCTTCCCCGCACCTGACCGTAGAGAAAGCCCCTGCCATCCCCTAGCCTGGAGTTATATTCGCCGAACTGATAGCCGTGATACCGCAACGCTAAAAAGGGTCGCACGCCCTGAAATTTGCCAAACGCTTGGATAAAATCAGCATCCGTAACTTCTTTAGGGTCTAGCCCCAGCAGGGGTAGCAGCTGGTCATTACGAAACCGCAGGATATGCTGAGGAAATTCTGCCGCCGCGACTTCATCAAAATAGTCATATCCCAAGGCTTCCAAAGCCGGTTCGTATTCGAGGGAGAGGAACATATCAATTCCACAGATTGATAGCAGTACACTTGAGCATAGCGATTATCTACCCTTTGGAAACCTATCTAGGGAACGGGATAGTTTCGCTGACACTCCTTAGCGTTAGCGAGTCTAGGCTAACGCTAAAATGCAACATAGGAATGTAAAATGCCAGACTCAATCATGTTCCAGGAAGACGCCTTTGTCGTTCTGGAAACCAACCAACCAGAGCAATTCCTGACCCCGGCAGAGCTACTAGAAAAACTCAAGGCAATTTTAGCGACTCGGCAGGATGAGTTGCCGCGAGATTTGCAGAGGTTCACCTCTGTGGAGGAACAAGCTCAGTACTTGATGGCAACGTCTTGCGAATTGGATGTCGGGTCGGGACAGTATCTACAATGGTACGTCGTGCGGTTAGAAAAGTAGGAGTGTCAAACGCTGGTCGCCTCTTGGGGCGTTGCAATTAGTGCTACGTCAACACGGTCTTCCTCATGTTGGGTCAAATCTACTCGGATACCAGGACCAAAGAATTTCTCAATCTTTTCCCGCTTTTTTTGCCAAGTCTCAAAGGGAATGAGTGGCGAGTCGAACTCCAGAACTAAAGTATAAGCACCATCAACTTCGGTTTCTCGTAAACCCGTCAGCAGTGGTCTTTCCTCATCCGTTGGCGATAGACCCAGACTCTCAAGGGAACTGTCAAGATGGGCTTCTTGACCGTAGCGATATCGCATCACGTCGTTACGAATTTGGTTTTGGGTAGCGGTCGCTTTCTGCTCCCGCAGTTTCAGCACATCAGGAGTTGTGGGCTGGCTGAAGCGTATGGGCTTTAACTCAGAGGCTTTGAGGGCAAGACCTCCCAGTAAAATGGGAACTCCGTAGAAGAGGCCTACTAGATTTAATGTAGCATTGCCGGTCGCATAGGCAACAAAGCCCGTGAGGGCAAGAAGACCACCGACACATAAACCTAACGTTCCCAGGGAAGTTTGGCGTAACATCTTAATTAAGCTATCTCTCCAGTAATCACTTCAGCTTTATTATCGTTGCCTGTGGGTGCTATCTGGACTGTGTATCACATAAAGTCTGTGCTGTGGACATCGCGTTTGTTCGTCACAAGGAGCGAAGAAAAGCGACTCAAGGGCTATAGCCCGGAGACTTTTTGGTAAGGTGTGTAGATTTTCTATATGAGGTAGCGCTCGCGCATGCTCTGTAATTAGTGAGCAGGGGCTGTCACCAAAACGACGCCCTACGATATTAGTCAGGTCGTTTGTGTCTACCGTCCTCCATCCATAGCAGAGTCTTTTAAAATGATTAAAGAAGAAAATCAACAAACGACAAAAAAAAGTAGTCCTATCCTGGATCAGCTCAATTCGCTGAAGCAGGATGATGAAACCCTATACAACATCTTGGCAGTAGATGTTTGGGCTTTGGCCAAAACGATGGATGAGTTTCACCCAGGGTTCTGGTCTGCTTTTATGAAAAATCGTGAGAAAGCACTCAAGCGATTTGTTTCTGAAGTCATCAAGAACAAACCTGCAAACCCTAAACGTCCTCCCTTCCTGCGTTAGTCTTATCTGTATCTGGATAAGAGTTAGGTAAAGAAAGCAAATGATGGACCCACAAACACTTCGGGAGCGAATTGCTCTAATCCAAAGCCACCGGGAATCTCTCGTGCAGCTTTTGGAGCAACCAGATTTGGGCATTCTCAGAATTGATGTGAATCAGGCTCTCGAAGAGCTAGATGACTTAATCGATGAGTTTAAGCGGACTTTCCCGGATGCAGCAGCTAGCTAACTGATATTTATGCAAAACGCCGCTCTTTTGGCTTCAAGAGCCAGAGCGGCGTTTTGTTAGGATCTGGTGTAGCTTCATCTTTAGCTATGCCTTAGGCTCAGTTGGCCTTACGCTTACCCAATTGCTTGACTAAATTAATTAAATCCTTGGTAGCCGTATCTTTCTTACAGAACAGATCAATCGGAGCTGTTTGGCTCATAACTTCAATCTGCGGGTCTTCGACTGAAGAGTAGGCAAGGATTTGAGTGTTTGGATCGATGCTTTTGATGTGGGTGGAAGCACTTAGACCATCCATGACCGGCATCTGTAGGTCGAGGATGACCACATCGGGGCGATAGCGCTCTACCATCTCGATCGCTTCTTTGCCGTTGGTCGCCAGACCAACCAGCTCAATATTCCTCTGGTTAGAAAGGGCTAACTTGAGGCTGAAGCGAGTTAATTCATGATCATCAACAACTAGAACACGCAAATCAGAACGCTGACAGGACAACATAGGAAACGCTACATCATGATTTGACATTTATAGTGTAATCGCTTAGAACTCTTGAGTCTCTCTATCGTTCGAGTGAATCCCCCAATACCAAGACTCCTTTAACAGATAGATAAACACATCCCTAAGCCTCGTGAACTATAAAATTTTTATAGAGAATCCGGTCTGCTGTGGGGATTTTTGGTATAGACATCATCAACAACTGATTTTGGCACTGATCTAGATTGTGCGATCGCGTCTGGCGAGGGAAACGCGATCGCTTCTTGCGAGTAGTGTGCGATCGCGCCTTTGTCGCTGGATATGCAGGAGCGATCGCGTTGAAGATGGCTGTCGTGAGCGCCACTTTTTACATGGGTTGTGGGAAATATTGAGTTAGTCATAGCTTTTTCGGAGTTTTATAATAGTCTCAGCTGATAACTTATCTCTAACTAGGAGTACAGCTTATGACCGATGAGACTTTGAATTTTGGTTGGATACCATCAGACTCACCCAATGCTAGAAATGAATCGTTAGTTAACATCGCTTCAAAGTTAGAACAAGAGATTTTAAACCTATCTGAGAAAAAAGGTATTTTGTTCGGTAAATGGAACCCTCAGAGAGACGAAAACGGCAACCCAACAAACTTCACTGTAGAGGGCATTGAATTAAAAGCAATATGTAAAGACAATAAGGTAATAAAAAACATACTCAACCTGGATGAAATTATTATACCACTTAACAAAAATTTAGACAAAAAAAAATATAAAACTTTAAATCTCAATCCCGAACTCCTAGAGTCATATTCGCCTCCAGAACCTGAGTTTCCGGCATTGGCATTTGATGGGAAAGATGATTATGTAGAAATCAAGTCAAACAGCCTAAATTTTGGCAAAGCTCAGGATTTTACAATTGAAGCTTGGATAAAAGTAGCATCCTTACAGGCAGATTCAAGATTTGAGGATAACGCTATCATCGAAAAATGGAGTGGTTCAAGTGGCTATCCTTATGTAATCAGGTATGACAATCAGTCGGGGAAAATAATTGCAGCTCGCTATGACCGCCGTAATCTACCTTCCGATCATCCAAAACTCTATTCCAAAACCAGTATTAATGATGGTGCTTTTCATCACGTTGCTTTTTTTAAAAACGGTTCTAAACTGTGCCTATATATTGATGGAAAAGAAGAAGCCTGTCTAGATGACACAACGCAGGGGGAAACTGAGAATGATTCCCCACTTTATTTTGCCTGTCGCGGGGGTCATAGAAATTATTTCAAAGGTGAAATAGGCGAAGTTCGTATCTGGAAGGTAGGTCTGGGTAAACGGCAGATAGAGAAATATTTTAATAAGGAAAAGCCCACTGTTACCGAAGATGGATTAGTAGGGTACTGGAGCTTTGAGTACGATAAAGATTCAGGAAAAATTACCGTAAATGACAAGACGGAAAACGTAAATGACAAGACGGAAAAAAATAAACCTGGTTCAATACACGGTGAACCGACCTGGATGAAATACAAGGATTGGTCTCCCGTAGAGAACCAAGGAGCGCTTCAATCCTGCACCGCCCAAGCTGCTGTTGCACTTTTGGAGTATTTTCAGCGGCGATCATCAGGAAAACACATTGATGCTTCAAGACTCTTCCTCTACAAAGTTGCACGTAATTTCAGAAGTGTAGACAAGGAAAAATCTCCGGGCGCTTCCATTCGGGAAACCATTGCTGCAATGATGATGGTTGGCGTTCCCCCAGAGGAATATTGGCCTTATCATTCATTTTTGGTCGATTGGGAACCATCAGCTTTCTGCTATGCTATTGCCCAACGTTACAGGGTAACAAGCTGCTTTCAGATTGATTGGCGATCGCAGATGGAAAAAATCGATCTTCTCGATCAAATCAAGCTATTTATAGCGGCTGGATTTCCTCCTATGTTCGGATTTCCGCTTAATGGTACAACTACAAAAGCTGCCAAGTCGAACCAAGGCAAAATTCCGTTTCAGTTTTTCAGTAACGAGTATCAAGCGGGTCATGCAGTTGTTGCGGTTGGGTACGATGATGAGCAAGAAATCACAAATACTTATACAACAGAAAACGACATAGAAAAATTTAATAAGCTTCCAGAGAGCGAGAGGAAGTTTTTTCAAGAGCGAGAGTTCATTTCTCTAAAAGATGGTCAAATCCACACTAAGGGAGCGTTCCTAATTAGAAACAGTTGGGGAAACGACTGGGGCGAACAGGGTTATGGTTGGCTCCCCTATGCGTATCTCTTGACTGGATTAGCTGTTGATTGGTGGTCACTGCTTGATGCTGAGTGGTTTGATACAGATTATTTCGGATTAAAAATTGACTCCGAGGGTTCTTTGATGGGTAATCCTGGCGATCCTGGAAATCCTCAGGGTCCTAATCCACCTCTACCTCCACCTCCACCTCCACGTCATAGACGATGAGAACTTTTAATTAGTTCGGGAACGTGGTCTTTTTTGATTTAGAGCAAATCTGTTTAATTTGTGGCGGAAAATTTTTATTATTTTTTTGGTACTCTCGCAGAAATTCACAGCTATACTGCAACAATTTATCCACGTCTGCACTAGCATAGCTCTGAGAGTTATCTTCAGGATTAATATCTACCTTCCAAAGCCTCACAGTTCGATCATCGCTGGCAGATGCAAGAAGATGATTGTTAGTAGGACTAAATGCTAATTTATGGACTGAGTCAGTATGACCATTGAGGATTTGGAATGGTTTGATTAACGGAGTTTTGCTTAGTTTCCATTGTCTGACAGCGTCTTCTACCCTCCAAAGTTTAATAGTGGCATCTTCACTTGCAGAGGCAATAACGCTGCCGTCGAAGCTAAATTGTAAGTCATTAATAGTCTTGTCGTGTCCCTTAATAGTTCCTATTAATTGTTTGGTTTTTACACTCCATAAGTGGATAGTCTTGTCTTGACTACCAGAAGCAATGATATTGCCCTTAGGGCTAAATCTGACTACATAAATGATGTCTGTATGCTTGGGGCTTAAAGGTTCAGGAGTATCATTAGTTTTCAGGTTGAGATTCCAGAGATTTACTTGATTGTCACGAAATCCCGAAGAAGCAATCAAAGATAATTTATCATCAGGATGAAAAGTAACACTGTATATTCTGTATTCTTGATTTTCCAAAATATTTTTATTTTTCAGAGTTCTGATAAGAGCGCCACTTTTTGTGTTCCATAGCTTTATAGTTCCATCCAAACTAGAAGAAGCAACAACTTTGCTATCTGGCTTAAAACTAACATCGTACACAAAGCTTTGATGTCTCAAGGTATGGAGTAGTCCCCCCTTGGTACTCCAAATTTTTACAGTGTTGTCCAACCCAGCAGAGGCAAACGTTCTCCCGTCAGGACTAAATTTTACGTTCCAAACTATATAGCTATGACCTCCAATAGGGAGGGACGGACGCTGCCCATTACTCCATAGCTTTATAGTTCCATTCCAACTAGAAGAGACGAGAGTTTGACCGTCTTTGCTAAAACTTACACCAGTCACTTGAGCCTGATGCCCTTCTAGTCGATTAACTTCTCGAATTCCGTAAATGACTGATTGAAGCCGAGTGAGGGTATTCCTGTCTATTGTCCTCACTTTTTTGAGATGCTCTAGGGTTTTCACACTTTCTATCAGAGCTTCAAGCTGATAGTTTGTATTAAATAAGCGTTCAGATTTCGAGATTAAGGCTTCAGTAGCAACTGCCTGATCTATTTTTACCTGTTGTTCACGTTGTTGTACAAGGAGTCCTAATCCCAGAGAGAGAACTGCTAGCAACCCAGCTGTGATTGCAAACCTAGTTTTGTTTCTTTCCGCTTCGGTTCTGGCTTCTGCTTCCTCTAACTTAGCTTTGATTTCACGATCGCGTTTCTCCAAACTTTTCCTCAAGAACTCTTCTTCCAAAGGCGGCAGCTTGAGTTGAGTCTTCTCCACCCACCTGGCAATTCCTGCCAACCGCGCACCTACGAGCAATGCCTCATCAGATTTTTGATACCTTTGGTGCCATTCCTGAGAGTCAGCCTCTAGATAGCGACGCAGACGAAGACTCTCGCGATTTTCCTCAATCCAGCTGCGTAGAAGTGTCCACTCCGAGAGTAGCGCTTCATGAGCAACTTCTACCGTATTAGCATCAGTAATAATCAAGCGTTGTTGTTGGTTGGCTAGCAGTCCTACCACCTGTTGCAGTTGTTCGGGAGAATCTGCAACTGTCTCTAATTCTTCCCAAGTCGCACGGCGGCGCGTCACCTCCTGACCTTCACTCACCTGCACCAATTCCATGAACAGACGACGCACAAAGGCTTGATTATCAGTACTTAAACTCCGATACACAAGAGTGGATCGGTTGTTCAAAGCACCTTTAACGCCGCCAATTTTCTCGTAGTCTTTCCAAGTCAAAAGCGGTTCAGACGAGGAATCCTGAAGGCAGAAGACTCGCCACAACTCAGAGAGGGCGTATTGCAACAGGGGTAAGGCTCCCGGTTGATTTTTTACATCTTCTACAATCTGCGAGACTAACCCCCCCTCAAACTTAACCCCGTGAAGGCTAGCGGGTTTTTCAATCGCCTCTTCCAGTTCTCGACGAGACAGAGGCGTAACCACATAAGTCGTCGGTTGGGCACGATTGATCAGATGAACCGCCTCTGGATATTCAGCGCATCGGTCGAGGAAATCTCCTCGAATTGTGGCAATCACGCGAACGACTCGCTCAGAAGTTGCGGCTTCATCTGCCATCAACTTGATAAAAGACTGTCGTTCTGTTTCGCTCTCACACAGGGTAAACACCTCTTCAAACTGGTCGATAAACAGGACAAACGGCTTGTCTTGCCGATTTCGTCGTTCGAGGATTTCTACCAGGGAACCGAGGGGATGCTTGCCAGGGGTGAACGACTCAACTTCCCACTCACTGCTACCCGGAAGGCGATCGCTTTGCAGTTGCGGCAACAATCCCGCCTTTACCACAGACGATTTACCACAACCTGAAGGACCAATCACCGCCAGGAAACGATTATTATTAAGGCGGTCTAGCAGTGCGCGAACGGCTTGTTCGCGTCCAAAAAAGTATTTCTGTCTATCCGACTCGAAAGCGCTCAGTCCCAAATAAGGATTCTCGCGATTGAACGTAACCTCAGCTGTGGTTTGCTCTTGGTTCGGATACGTCACTAGGGTAATCGATCGCCCCCAACCCATGCGGATCGGTTCCTGCACGGAGTTTTTGAGTTCTGCGCTAATGAAGTCAAATAAGCGATCGCCTGTTACCCGCCGGTTGCTACCCGCATTTTCTGCCGCCAGTCCCTTAAGAACCGCTCCCGTGAAAATAGCATGTGGCTCCCCCTCAAAGGAGTAAGCGTGCTCATAGCTTCGGGAAGCGGTAATCAGGTAGTAATCTTTTTGTGCACTGAAAGCGGTTAGGGCTTGTTGAATCAGATTGCGTTCCAGAAAATAGCCGCTATGGCAGCAATCGAGTAACATCACCAGACTACTTAAATCGGACTTCCCGATTAGCCTGTTAAGGCTTTCTATGGAAATGCCGTATTTTTGCTCAACTGCCATCTCCCCCACCATTTCAATTTGGCAATCGGACGTTGCCAAAAATCCCTGCTGCTCCCCCAAGTTATCGGAAATGGTAAAGCCATGACCCGCAAAATAAATTAGAGCCTCGCTCCCCGTCGCTTGCTTTAGGAGTAAGGTTTCCAGCTCTTGACCTAACTCGGCACCAGTGAGTTTTTTCTGCCCAACTTTACGTTTTTTGTCTGGAGTCCAACTCTCCGGTAGCCGTTTAACCTGGAAATCGCCGTACTGCTCCAGTACCTGTGCCACAATTTCAGCATCCGTTGCCGCTTTTGGCAGGCGGCTTAAGTGCTGGTTTTGATACTCGGTGATGCCAATAATCAGTGCGTAGCGAGCCATTGAGCTAAAATCCCTCGAAGGGGAGTTGACGAAAGCCGAAAAGGTGATGTTAGTGGCAACACTACGATAACCCAGCTTGCCAGAAACAATCTCCAAAGTTACCTCAACCGTACAAAAACTCTAGTCAAGGCAGCTTATGTCAGAAATACAGCATCTAGCGTTTAAAGCAGATGGAAAAATTTACGAAGTTGATACAGATACGGTAATTCACGAAATTGAACCTGACCCAACGGCAACCCAAGAGGATTACAATCCTTTAGATGAAAAGAGGGGTCTGCAAACAGATGCGATCGCCGGGATGCAGCAAGCCCGTCAGATGATTCGGACTTATACTGCTTATGCCCTCAGTGCCTTTAAGGATTTCGGTGCAACAGAGATTGAGGAAGTAACCCTTAAATTTGGTCTGAAGTTGGGTGGCAAAGCGGGCATTCCTTATATTACTGAAGGTTCTGCTGAAAGTAACTTAGAAATTGAGGTGAAGTGTAAGTTTCCCCCTAGTGGTAGCAACTCTAGCCAATGAGTACTAGAGAAGCTGGCTCTAACTCAACCGGGTATTTTCTATCAGAAGTAAGAGCCATAAAGCGGTAAGTATCTGTACCCTTGGCAATGGAAGAATAGGGAGTCATTTGTGGAAATTAAAACGCCTGATTGGGTCAAACACGCTGTTTTCTATCAGATTTTTCCGGATCGCTTTGCCAGAAGTGAGAAACCTCGCAAGCGGCTTTTGAAGAATGCCCGTTGGGAAGATTGGAATGCGATGCCGACACTCCAGGGTTACAAGGGCGGAGACTTGTGGGGCGTAATGGAGCAGCTAGACTACTTGCAGGATTTGGGGATTAACGCAATTTACTTCACCCCGATCTTTCAATCCGCCAGCAATCACCGCTATCACACTCACGACTATTACCAGGTCGATCCGATGTTAGGGGGGAATCCGGCGTTTAAGGAACTGCTAGATGCCGCCCACGAACGGAACATCAAGGTCGTTCTGGATGGGGTCTTTAACCACTCTAGTCGTGGTTTTTTCTTTTTCCACGATGTTCTGGAAAATGGCCCTCATTCGCCTTGGGTGAATTGGTTCAAAATTCACGATTGGCCCTTATCTCCCTATAACGGTGAATTTCCTGCTAACTATGAGGGCTGGGCTGATAATCGGGCGCTGCCAGTATTCAACCACGATAATCCCGAAGTGCGGGAATACATAATGGAGATTGCCGAATATTGGATTAAGTTCGGCATCGACGGTTGGCGCTTGGATGTGCCGTTCGAGATCAAAACTCCCGGTTTTTGGCAGGAGTTTCGCGATCGCGTTAAAGCGATCAATCCTGAAGCTTACATTGTCGGGGAAGTCTGGGGAGATTCGCGGGAATGGCTAGATGGCAGCCAATTTGACGGGGTGATGAACTATCTATTTGCCGCGCCGACAATTGCCTTTACCGCAGGCGATCGCGTTGACATGGAGCAAGTACAAGACCGCTCCTACCAGCCCTACCCGCCTCTGTTTGCCACGGAGTATGCTGAAAAAATCCAAGAGCTGTTGGAATTTTACCCCTGGCAGATCCAACTAACCCAGCTGAATTTACTAGCCAGTCACGATACAGCGCGGCTGATTTCCATTGCTGGAGGCGATCGCGCTAGTGTTGAGTTGGCAACGCTGCTGCTATTGACTTTTCCTGGTGCCCCCAGCATTTACTACGGTGATGAGGTGGGTCTACCAGGTCGTCTAGATCCAGACTCTCGCCGAGGCTTTCCTCTGGAAGCCCACTGGGAGAGCGATGTTCTAGATTACCACCGTAAACTGATTGCCCTACGTCTTGCTTACCCTGCCCTCCGCACGGGTGATTACCAGGTTCTGTTGGCTGAGGGAACAGTTTACGTCTTCGCTCGAATTTTGGGAGCGGAGGAACTAATTGTTGCGGTTAACATCGGGACTGAACCGGCAAATGTGAACTTTGAGCCAGCTGGTTTGCAGTCCCAACCAAGCCAGATGTTGTATGGCAGTGGGACCGCTGAATGGAGCAAAGAAGGAGAATCCAGCTATTTAGCCTTAAATCTGCCGTCACGCACTGGCTGTATTCTGGGTTGAGACAAGTAAGGTAAGGGGTAATTGGTCTTCTTTCCCATTACCCATTACCCATGACCCATTACCCCAAGACTATAAAAAAAAGTGATTAACCGGACTTGAGATTATTCCACTCCTGGGCAGCATCTGCAACAGCCTGATCCACCGTCTTTTCTCCTAACATTGCTGCCTGCAAATTTTCATAAATTGCCTTTTGCAGCTTGTTGAGGTCTTTCATCGTCGGTATCAAAACCTGTGCCTCTTGCATCTGCGTGGCACTTATGTCCCTCGCTTGTTCCACTGGTGAGGCTTTGCCATCACCGGAGAGCGATCGCCTGTACTCTTGCAAAGCCTCCAGGGTAGACGGCAAGACATTTGCAGCTTTCGCAAACGCCAGCTGATTTTCCGTGTTTGTCACAAACAGAGCAAATTTCAGGGCGGCATCCGGCTTGCGTGTATCGCGGGGAATAACTAAATTCATCACTGCTACATTCTTCTTCCCCGTCTCACCCGTAATCTGGGGTGCTGCTGCTGAAACTTGAGCAATGGCTGGTGCATTTTTAGCGATCGTATCCATAAACTCCGCACCACTGGCCAACACAGCTGTCTCACCCGCCTGGTATAACTCTATAGCGCGTCGGTGGCCTTGGGTAAGAGCTTCCTTTGGCATCAGCCCCTGCTTATAAAAGTCCACCCAATACTGAAACGCCGCTTTGCCTTTGGGAGTGTTAAAAGCCGCCTTCCCCTGAGCATCGACTAACTCAACCCCCATCTGTACCAAGGATTCCAGCACCTCACCTGAATCTTCCGGAACCAGTGTGATAAAGAAAGCATACTTGCCCGTCTTGTCTTTAATTTGCTTCGCCACCTGCGCCAGTTCTGCGTAAGTTGCGGGTGGCTTGCTGACACCGGCTTTTTTCAATAAATCCTTGTTGTAAATCGTTACCCTAGTTGTGAGATACCAGGGAATGCCAAAGCTTTTATTGTTGAGGGTACTGTCTTTCCAGATCTTGGGTAAGTACTGCTTGCGTACTCCCTCAGGAACTTTACTGTCGAGTTCCAACCAAGCATTGCGTGAAGCCAGTTGACTAGCAAAGCCAGGATTCAGGTTAACAACATCTGGCGCTGTTTTCGCCGAAACCGCTGTCAGGATTTTGTTCTCCATCGCTGCCCAGGGAACATCCACCCAGCGTACCTTAACCCCTTTATTTTCGGCTTCAAAGCTGGCAATCAGTTTGTTGAAGTAGTCCGTAAACTTGGGCTGTAGTTGCATCGTCCAGAATTCAATTTCTGGGCTTTTGGAGGGCGGAGGCGTTGGACTACAGCTGATAACCCAGCTCAACAGCAACCCAAATAAGGCAAAAATACCTAAACGTCTCCAAGTTCTAATTCTGCTCATGTGAACTTTTAATTTAATACCGATGCCTAGCGCTAGAAGTCAATCATTCTACTCTACAGAGATTGCTTCAAAGGGGTGCTCTTTCGTTGCAGGTCGTGAAAACCACTCTTGGTGGTGTTGACGTCTGGAAAGACGAGCGGTACATTAGACCTCTTGCAAAAATCAGATATCCCATCTGTGTTCATCTGTGTTCATCTGTGGTTTCATTTCTTAAACCTGGACTTACGCAAGAGGTCTATTGCTGAAGCTAGCCCGAATCTACAAAGGGAGAGCGATCGCGTAAGCGTTGCTCGGCGCTAGTCTAGCGTGACCTCAAGGAGCAAAGCCTCTATGTTGGCGGCGAACGGAGCATGGGGCTTGGCAGCATCGCTTTTTGGAGTAACACTAGTCAAGCTGGGCGAAAGTTTCCCACCAGTTCGTAACATAGGTAGTAACAGGGTCATCTTCCCTACTCCCTACTCCCCCTCGTTGAAACTGATGGGTTATTTCCGCTTTCGCTGCACGCTTGAGAATCACTCCTTCCTCAGTCACCTCGATCCCCCGCTCTCCTGGATGAATGAATTCCCTAGAAAATATCGCTTAACCGTGGTGATTCTGAGCTAGATTGGGTACCATGCATCAGTATTCATCTTGTTAGATTCAATCTCCAAGAGCTTCACGCAACTTATCTTAATTTTCGCTCCTGCCGAACCAAGATATGTTTAACCGTTTTAAAGGTCTGTTATCCAAGGGCAAGAAAGGCATCGGAATAGAATTGGCTCCGGAACGAATTAATATTGCTCAACTCAAGAAGCAAGGCCAGAGCTACAAAGTCGCTACGCTGTACTCTCACGAGGTGCCAGAAGGCATCTTTCAAGGGGGGCAGATTGCTGACTCACCCGCTTTAGCGGAACTGATTAAGACGGCACTGGCGGAGAGTAAAATTAAAGCCGAACAAGTTGCCACCGCCGTACCGATGCGGGAGTCCGTTATCCGGATTATTCCAATTCCTGCCGAGCTTGATGATCAAGAGCTAAGAGATATGGTGCTTAACCATGAAGCGGGTCTGTATTTACCTTATCCCCGCGAAGAAGTAGATTTGGATTATCAGAAGCTCGGCTTCTTCCAGGATGAAGACGGCATCGAAAAGGTTCAAGTCCTGCTGGTTGCCACCCGCCGGGAAGTTACAGATATGTATCTCGATACATTTGGACAAGCTGGGTTACGGGTGGATGTACTAGAGATTAATAGCTTTGCGCTGATTCGGACAATTAGAGAGCAACTTCGTCAATTTGCACCCCAAGAAGCCGCTGTCCTGGTAGATATTGAATTTGACAGCACCGAGATTGCGATCATCGTCGATGGTGTTCCTCAATTCTCCCGCACAGTTCCCATCGGGACGTACCAACTTCAGAGCGCTCTCTCACGAGCCATGAACTTACCGACCTCAAGAAATACTGAACTGCTACAAGGAATGACGATTCCAAGTACACCGGCTGATGGAATACGCACCGGAGCTACAGGCATTAATCCCGGAATGGCTGCCCTGCTCAGAGTCCTGGGAGAGCTAGCCGATGAACTACGCCGCTCCATCGATTTTTATCTAAATCAGAGCGACAATTTAGAAGTTGCACAGCTACTACTAGCTGGTCCAGGAGGTGGCATTGGACAACTTGATGAATTTTTCACCCAACGGTTAAGCTTGCCAACTACTCAGGTAGACCCAGTGACGGCTCTTTCCCTAGAGGTGGATCAGGAAATTCCTCCAGTGCAACGACCGGGCTTAGGAACTGTACTGGGATTAGGATTGCGGGAGGTTTGAAGCGATGTATAGCCTAGATATTAATTTCTTAAATGACCGACCTGATATACGACCGCAGGTTCAGGGCAATAAACCTAAACAGAAGCCAGCGGCGATGACACCCCTAATTTTAGGGGTGGCTTTGGGTCTCCTTCTGCCTGGCGTGGTGGGTGGCTTGTGGTTTTACCTACAACAGCAAACCGCGCAGTTAGACACGCGACAAGCTGAATTGGACAGTGAACTGCAACGTTTGCAAATCGAACAGGACAAAATTAAGCAGCTCAACGACGAAATCGCTAAAGTGCAAGGTGAAACCAACGACCTGGCAAGTGTCTTCAATCAAATCAAGCCGTGGTCAGCGATGTTGCAGGACATTCGTGAACGCGTTCCCGTTGGTGTGCAAATTCAAACTATCCAGCAAACAGAAGACACTACCAGCGCCGCCGCCACCCCCGCCGCCTCGCCTTCCCCCAATGCTCAGGCGACTAGCGCCCCAAGCCCGACTATGAAGCTGGCAATTTCCGGTAGCGCTCGCTCTTTTGATGAGGTGAATTACTTTTTGCTGACGCTTCAGCGGTCTCCTTTCTTTAAAAGCGATGAAACCCAATTAGTCAAAGCTGAGTTGGTCCAAAACCCCAACAAGGTGGAAGTAACGGTTCCTCAGAACAAAACCGAGTCAGGCGCGACGGTAACTTACACACTCCCCAAAACGGTGAACTACCAAATTCAAACGAGCTTAAGTGATATCCCCGCTTCGGAGTTACTGCGAGAGTTAGATCGTAAGGGGGCTGTGGGACTAGTAACTCGGATTAGAACCCTTCAGGAGAAAGGAGTGATTCAACCATGACATATGCTGATGAAGAATTTATGACCGCTGAAGGTCAGGAGGAAACTCCTAACTATCCCACAGCCTTTGGAATCACATTCACTCCAACAATTGGGGGGATAATCATCGGGGTTATAGGTCTTGGGGTAGCGGTTTACCTTGCTGCCACTCAGGTGCAGCCAGCTTGGGAGAAATATCAGGCGTTAAAAAACACTGTTCAAGAAAAGGAAAGTCAAGTTCAACAACAGGAAGAAATCCAGAAAAAAATTAAGGAGACAGAGGCGAAACGAGATCAGGCGAAGCGGCAAAACAAAGAGGTGCTAAATTTATTTGCCAGTGAGAAAGCCCTGGATACATTGGTGCTGCAACTCAACACTTTTGTTAAATCCAGAAATGGCTCATTGATCAGTTTTGAGCCTGTGCAAGAGGGGGCGAGTGGCCAAAGTGGAAATCCTGATGCTTCGGCGACGCTGGGAAATGGCAAGCTCAAAATTAAAAGCTACAACGTAAAGCTTGAGGGCAGTTTCGATCAAGTCCAGTCAATCATGCGCAGCTTTGAGCGGTTGCAGTCACTATTGATTCCTAAAGACTTTAAAGCCGAGGTGAGTGATGATCAGGGAGTGTTGGTTAACCCTCAAACCGGCAAATCGGTTCCCGCGATCTTTAAAAAAGAAAACAACAAAGCGATTCCCGGTGGGAAACCGACCATTACAACAACGTTTAGGCTGGATGCACTAGTGCCAGTGACTGACGAGGCAGCAAACAAAGCAGCGCCAGCAGCCGCCAATCCAGCCCCACAGTAAAAAGCCTCGTGATTCGCTATTGGCACTTTTAGCTTTGAGAATTCTGCTAGGGTCTGACTCCTGACTTCTACAAGCTAGTTGCTAAAAGCTAATCTCAAAGGGGCGTCGGGCGTCGGGCGTTGGGCGTCGTGGAAAGAGATTTTCATTCTTCGTTGTGTGCGAAGTAGATGGGGGTCTAATCGAAGGATGGCTCTTAAATAGGTGAGGAGTGAATTGTGAGACAGACTCAAGCGTTAACTGGAATTGTGACTGGAGGAGCTGTGGCGCTATTGACCACACAGCCAGTCTGGGCGGCGGCTACGCAAGTGACAGCGGTGCGGCTCAATCCCAGTGAGAGTGAACTGAAACTCGTCCTGGAGACTCAAGCGGGTGATAAAAGTCCAGAGATTTACACGGCTAGCCGTGGCAATGATTTGGTGGCAGATATTGTTAATACCCAGTTGAGCTTGAGGGAAGGCGACAGCTTCCGTCAGGAAAACCCGATGCCCGGTATTGCTTCGCTTTTGGTCAGTCAGGTGGATGCCAACAGTGTGCGGGTAACTGTCAGTGGGAGTCAGAACCCTCCGACTGGTCAAGTTCTCCAGAGCGAGGCTAAGGGAATTACCTTAGGCATTAGCACAGCAGCCAAAGATCAGGCGAAAGTCCCGAACCCTGTCTCAGCGCCACCAAAGGCTCCCGTCTCAGCACAGACGCCTACTATCCCGACGCTATCGGCTCCCTCAGCGCAACCACAGTCTTCCGTCTTAGCACAGACGCCTACTATCCCGACGCTACCGGCTACTACGCCCCCGACCGAAACGCAAGCTCCTCCAGCGACTCTGCCCCAGACGCGACCTCCTCAACCCGTCGAACTAGTACAGACACCAGCTTCTCCAACTCCACCAATACCAACAGTGGTGCCTCCACCGACTGTACCGGCTCCGAGACCAGACGTTCTGGTTCCAAACCCAAGAATTACGATTGATGGGGTTCCGGCTCCGGCTGCAGGTGCTGTGCAACCTGTGACCCCAGCACCTCCCTTCTTGCCCAGAGCCGTCGCACCGCCACTGGGTGACATTGCGATCTCCAATATCAATGCTTCTGCCAGCGTTATTGATCTAGGGACAGCAGCCCGTGTCCCTCGCCTGGTTTTGCGAGACGCGCCCGTCCGAGAAGTTTTGGCGCTACTTGGTCGCGCTGCTGGTCTCAACGTCGCCTTTACCGGAGGCGGAGCGGCTCCAGGAGGTGCCCCCGCCGGGGCGGAGCAGACAATTTCGCTGGATCTGGAAAACGAATCAGTTCAAAACGCATTTAACTACGTCCTCCAGATCTCTGGTCTCCAGGCTAACCGAGTCAGCAGCACGATACTTGTTGGTTCTCAACTGCCTCAAGGTGCCCGCAATCTCATCTCTCGAAGCTTGCGTCTCAATCAAGTCACAGCGGTACAAGCTGCTGCATTCCTGATTTCACAAGGAGCAGAGAGACAACAGATTGAAACTACGACGCAGATAACAGTTGTTGGAGAGGGGGCAGCTGCCCAAAGAATTACAAACACGACGACACGGGTGGAACGAATCACCCCACCGGCGGCTCCCCAAGGGCAGGAAGGAGGAGGGCTGGGACCGCCAGGAGCCTTGGTTCTCAGGGGGTTGTTGGTGACTCCCGATGAGCGTCTCAACTCCGTAACCGTGGTTGGTGAACCGCGTCAAGTTGAAGTCGCTACAGCTTTCTTGACTCAGTTAGATTTGCGGCGTCGTCAAGTAGCGGTGAATGTCAAGATTGTTGATGTGAACCTCTTGGGAACCGATGCATTCAACAGTAGCTTCTCCTTCGGGATTGGTGATAGCTTTTTTGTCAATGATGCGGGAGCAGCCTCCTTCAATTACGGCGGGTTTAGACCCCCTACTCAGCTTCAGGTAAGTGGAAGTTTAGTTAGTCCAGCGGTTGTCGCTAATCCTTTTGCCGGAGCCAATACTTTCTTTGATCCAACCAGCGCTCAAGCAACTGTTCCAGGAACTGGAGTAGATACCATCACTATTTTTAACGATCCGTCGAGAGGTATTTTCCGATTTAACCAGCAAGCAGGTAGGGATGGAGTCGTTTTTACAACTCGCGCCGGGGTTGGGTCAGACCCATTGGCAGCTGGTCTTACAAGCTTTACACTATCAACTCCCACTGTCTTCTCTACAACCGTAACTCCTGCTACTCCTCCTACTAGAGATGCCAACGGCGTGATAACTAGTCCCGGCACTCCTGAGACGAGTACTACCACGGTCACGCAGGGGACGCCTGGGACAGTTACTGCTGCTTTGCCATCTCTGTTCCAGTTCCCCAAACGGTTGTTAACTGCTTTGCAGGCTCAGATTACTAGTGGCAACGCGAAGATTCTGACAGACCCGACGCTCGTAGTACAAGAGGGTCAGACAGCTACGGTCAACCTGACTCAAGAGGTAGTGGGGAATATTCGTAGTGAGACTGAATCTTCGGAGAACGTAACTACGAGAACCGTAACAGCAGAGATTCGGGAGGCAGGTTTAATTCTCGAAATCGCGATTGATAGAATTGACGACAATGGTTTTATCGCTCTAGCTGTAA
>CBDTXL010000051.1:0-21933 GCA_965364435.1 uncultured bacterium | reverse complement strand
TTGAAAATAAAGCAGCGGATACTGAGTCTGAGCAATATTCTAAAGTCTGAATTTAGATCCACAGGAGTTTCTCATGAAGCCATTTCGTATCCTGCTTACCTTATTGATAACCATTGTTGCTGTTGTTTGCTTTGCTCAAAAAGCCTGGGCGTTTTGTGGTTTCTATGTGGCGAAAGCTGACACAAAGCTTTACAACCAAGCTTCTCAAGTCGTAATCGCCCGTGATGGTAGCCGCACTATCCTAACGATGGCGAATGATTATCAAGGAGATGTCAAAGATTTTGCGCTCGTTGTCCCGGTTCCTGTTGTTCTCCAGCAAGACCAGGTAAACGTAGGCGACCCTAAGATTATTGAACGCCTAGATGCCTTTAGTGCGCCCCGACTAGTGGAATATTTTGATCAAAACCCCTGTATGCCTCCCTCTAGGGCTGGAGGTAGAGGTGGGGGTCGTCACTTACGCTTCAAAGTCCCAGCTAGAAGGGCTGCCGTAGATGAGAGTGCCTTGGGCGTCACGGTAGAAGCCCAGTTCTCTGTGGGGGAATATGACATCCTCATCCTCAGTGCTAAGGAATCTAATGGTCTAGAAACCTGGCTCAACCGCAACGGTTACCGAATTCCACGGGGGGCGAATCAACTCCTTCGACCTTACATCCAGCAAAACATGAAATTCTTCGTTGCTAAGGTCAATCTAGAAGAATTTGAAAAAGCTGGCTACCAATTTCTGCGACCCCTCCAGATGGCCTATGAATCTCGCCGATTTATGCTGCCGATTCGCTTAGGCATGATGAATGCGGAAACTGAACAAGATTTGATTGTCTATGTCTTATCGCCTAAAGGTCAAGCGGAGATTACCAACTACCGCACAGTCAATGTTGCCTCAAATTCAGAACTCCCAGTCTTTGTCAAGAATGAGTTTGCAGATTTCTACAAGGCAATGTTTCAAACCGCCTACACTCGTGAAGAGAAAAAGGTTGCCTTTCGCGAATATGCCTGGAACATGGGTAGCTGTGACCCTTGTTCGGCTGAACCCTTGAATCCAGAAGAAATTAAGAAAGCGGGTGTGTTTTGGCTAAGCTCAGGTCAACCAAATGATGTCTTTATCACCCGTCTCCATGTCCGGTATACCCGCGATAAGTTTCCAGAAGATTTGATGTTTCAGGAAACGTCAAATCGTCAACAATTCCAAGGGCGATATATCCTACGTCATCCTTTTACTGGCGAGATGAATTGTCCTGCTGGTCAAGAATATCAACAGTTTTTGACCGAACGATTTGAACAGGAGGCTCAGACTTTAGCCCAGTTAACGGGGTGGAAAATTGAGGATATCCGAAAGAAAACTAATCTTGCTCAAAGTCAATCGATACCTTGGTGGCGAAATGTTTGGCATTGAGAGGCACTCACCTAGCGGCTACCAAAAATGAATTGCCTAAGGCTAATAGAGACTAGACTTCCAAGCCTAAATTTTACCTAAATTGAGGATGTAACCATGAAGCTATTTCGGGTCTGCTTAACTTTACTACTGACTTTCGTCGCTGTTATTTACTTTGCTCCTTCAGCCTGGGCATTTTGTGGTTTCTATGTGGCGAAAGCTGACACAAAGCTTTACAACCAGGCTTCTCAAGTCGTAATCGCCCGTAATGGTAGCCGCACTATCCTAACGATGGCGAATGATTATCAAGGGGATGTCAAAGATTTTGCGCTCGTTGTCCCGGTTCCTGTTGTTCTCCAGCAAGACCAAGTGCATGTTGGTGACCCTCAAATTATTGAACGCCTAGATGCCTTTAGTGCGCCTCGATTGGTGGAATATTTTGACCCAGACCCTTGCAACCCTCCCATGTACGAGCGATTTCCCGGAGCGCCAGCAAACACGCAGGGAGGCGCACTAAGGGGGCCCGTAGATGAGAGTGAAAGTGCCCTGGGTGTCACTGTAGAATCTCGCTTCAGCGTGGGGGAATATGACATCCTCATCCTTAGTGCCAGGGAATCTAACGGATTGGAAACTTGGCTCAAACGCAACGGTTACCGGATTCCACAGGGCGCGAATCAGCTACTACGACCCTACATCCGGCAGAATATGAAATTCTTCGTTGCCAAAGTCAATCTAGAAAAATTTGAAGAAGCTGGTTATCAATTTCTGCGACCCCTCCAGATGGCATACGAATCTCCGAGATTCATGTTGCCAATTCGTCTGGGCATGGTGAATGCGACAAGTGAGCAAGACCTGATTGTTTATGTGTTGTCACCCAAAGGTCAAGCGGAAATTACGAACTATCGGACAGTGAATGTCCCAACAGATGCCGAGATACCAGTCTTTGTCAAAAACGAGTTTAGCGATTTCTACAAGGCGATGTTCCAAACAGCATACACTCGTGAAGGGAAAAAAATTGCTTTTCGGGAGTATGCTTGGGACATGGGGAGCTGTGACCCTTGTTCAGCCGAACCCTTGAATTCAGAAGAACTTAAGAAAGCTGGTGTTTTTTGGCTAACTCCATCTGAACCGAATAATGTGTTTATCACCCGTCTCCATGTCCGCTATACGCGCGATAAGTTTCCGGAAGATTTGATGTTCCAAGAAACGTCAAACACTCAACAGTTTCAGGGACGATATGTCTTGCGTCATCCCTTTAGTGGGGAGATGAAGTGTCAAGCGGGACGAGAATATCAACGGTCTTTGATGCAACGATTTGAACAGGAGGCTCAGACTTTAGCCAAGCTCACGGAGTGGAAGATTCAGGATATTCGCAAGAAAACAAATGTGACTTCAAGTCAGACGGCTCCTTGGTGGCGAACTATTTGGCCTTAAGAGGAATTTGCATTAGCAATAAACCGTTACATCTTCACCACATTGGTCTGCTAAATAGGTCAAAGACTTGAAACGAAGACTAACGATTTGATCGTAGAAAGGATTGAGTTTGCACAAGGGGGGAATGCGAACGAGAGTGCGGTCAAGAAATTTAATTTCTCGCTCAAAGGGACAACGAGCCGGGATGAGCTTGCACAGCGATCGCGCTACTTGAGGATTGCGAATTTCTAAAGATTCCAGCCATTGGCGAATTGGGTGCAATGGAGCATTAAATTGACTTACAGTTGGAGTATTCACAGGTAAAGACTCAATAAGGGAGAGGTTGCAGAAATATCAGCCGGAGGGTAGATGCTGAAAGTGATGCTTTCACCTCTAAGTCCGGTTAATCTCTAAGTTAGCTCTGAAAAATGCAGAACTTGTGTAGACTCCAACTCAAACCTGAAAAACCGGGTTACTGATTCCAGCCCAGAGTTTCCGCAATCTGACCGGGGAGTTTCATTGCCTTGAATGGCTTGGGAATAATTCCTGCTACGCCGAGTTCAGTGAACCGTCGCTGCTCCGATGCTTGCACCTTTGCTGTCATAAAAATTACAGGGATAGACTGAGTGGCTGGATTCGCCTGCAACGCGCGAAATGTCTCTATGCCATCCATATCCGGCATCATCACATCTAACAAGATGACATCGGGTTGCTCATCGGCTGCCTTCACCAGTCCTTCCTTACCGGATGCGGCGAGCGATACATCCCAACCCGCGACTGTTTTGAGCGTAAGTTGAGCCACTGCCCGAATATCGTATTCGTCATCAATAATCAGAATGCGCTTAGTGGTCATGAGGGCTTTCTCCCGTCTTGCCTCGAATCATTCGGTTAAGCAGGTCGATCGCTCGCTGTTCAAATTCTTGTGAAGTAATGCGTCCTTTTGTTAGGAATAGCGTTTGTCCTAGTTTTAAGCGTTCGCGATCGCACTCATCTAAATCCTGAGCCGTATAGATAACGAGTGGCACCTGACACAACCGATTGTGCTGCCGCAGCCAATCCACTACGGCAAAACCATTGTATTCTGGCAGTGCCAAGTCGAGTACTAGCAAATCGGGAATGAGGCGCTGGATCAGCTGAATGGCTTCCCGTCCGGTTTGAGCATAAAGGGTTTCAATCCCGTGGCGAGAAAACATGGTCGCGAGTACTTGTGCCAGCTCTAAGTCATCTTCGACAATCAGAACTTTGATGGTTTGATTTTGATTGGCTAATGCTCGCTCTAGGGCTTGGCGCAATACCCTTGGCTCTGGAGGTTTCACAATCCAATCGCTAACGCCGGGATGGGGTGCTTCTCTAGCATCCGGTAACAGCCCACTGAGAATAATAACGGGTATCGCTTGAGTTTCTGTTTGATTCTTCAGAATTGCCAGAGTTTCCCACCCATTCATCACTGGCATCATGAGGTTGAGCAGAATTACATCAGGCGGCTGAGCAACTGATTGTTCTACCGCCTCCCGTCCCGATGCGACGGTCAGCACCCGGTAGCCTTGCCGTTCTAGCATAGCTCGCACCACAGTCCGAACAGAGGGGTCATCATCACAAACTAGAACAAGGGGGGAGTGTTGAGTTGAATCTCCTAACTCAGCACTTAACACTGTTAGCGAAGTGGACCCGCCCTTAGGCGGGACGAACTCAGAATATTGGACATCGGTAAGGATGGGTAGGGTAAAGCAGAACGTGCTGCCTTCTCCTAAAGTGCTTTCGGCCCAAATCTGTCCTTCATGATGCTGTAAGATACTGCGGCAGATGGCTAAACCCAAACCCGTTCCCCCCTTTTGGCGCGAATCTGAGGCATCAACCTGCTGAAAGCGTTCAAAAATGGATTTGAGCTTGTCAGACGGAATCCCGCGTCCTTGGTCTTTAACTTTAATAAGGAGAACAGTGTCGGAAGGAGATGAAGAATGAATCGTCTCTGACTCCTGACGCCCGATTAACTCTGCGCTCAACCAGATGGTACTGCCTTGAGGTGAGAACTTAATGGCATTACTAAGTAAGTTCGTGAACACTTGGATAATCCGATCAGGGTCAGCCCAGAGGCGGATTGACACAGGAGAAACGGATAGAGTGACTCCAGCCCTTTCTGCTATTTCCTGGATTGCCTCTACAGACTGGTTCATCAAGTCGGCAGCCGAGCAGGCTTGTTTCGTCATAATGATTTTGCCTGACTCAATGCGTTCGATGTCTAGAATGTCATTGATCAGACGAACCAAGCGATCGGTGTTATTCGCCGCAATATCTAGCATATGTTGAGCGTCTTCCGGTTGGTTTTGCAAGACCCCACCGGCTAACAAGTCCAACGCAGCGGAAATGGAGGTGAGCGGTGTCCGCAGTTCATGGCTGACGACTGAGATGAATTCGTCTTTCAATCGTTCGATTTCGCGGCGATCGCTAATATCCTTGACAAAGCAGTAGCTACCAATAAACTGCTGATGTTGGTTGTAGGCTTTGACGATCACCGTTTGCTTGTCGAAGATGGTTCCATCTTTACGCACTGCTCTGACTTCTACCTCTGCCTTACCATCAACCAACATGTGTTGGTAGGCAGTCTCCACCGTTTCCAGTTCATCTGGATAAACCGTTTGTTGCCATTTCCGAGCGATTAATTCTTCGGGTAGGTAACCCAACATACGAGCATATGCCGGATTAACTTTGACGTAGCGTCCCTGAGTGTCTAATTGAGCGATACCCTCAACAGCACTTTCCAGTGCCTTGCTCAGATTGCGAAGTTCCTCAAGAGCCTGTTTGCGCTCGGTAATGTCTTCAATTTGGGTAACGATGTACAACGGGTGGTCTTGCCCATCGCGGATTATCGAACTACTCAACATTCCCCAAACCGGATGTCCGAGCTTATGCAAGTACCGCTTTTCAAACTGACAGGAGCGAATCTCGCCGGATAGCATTTGCTGAAAATAGTTGAGTCCAATCTGCAAATCATCTGGGTGGGTAACTGCCTGGAAGCTTGTCGCTAGCAATTCCTGCTCTGAATAACCAAGCATCTCACACACAGAACGATTGACTTGCAGCCAATGACCATCGATTGATACCAATGCCATCCCGATCGCGGCATTTTCAAACGCTTGGTGAAAGCGCTCTTCGCTTTCCCGTAATGCCTCTTCTGTGCGTTTGCGTTGCGCAGCCGCCGCCACGGCATCGCTAATATTTCGGAAATAGACGGATAGACCATCTCTAGAGGGATAGGCGTGTACCTCAAACCAGGTATTCAGCGGTGGATAGAACGATTCAAACTCAACGCTCACCTGCTCCGACACTGCCCGGTGATACTCTAGGTCAAAGGTTGAGCCTACCGATTCAGGAAACTCATCCCACATCACTTGACCGAGCAACTCCTCCCGCTTTCGCTGCAAGAGCAGTTCTGCTTGTCGATTTAAGTAGGTATATCGCCAATCTTTATCCAGTGCAAAGAACGCATCCGTAATGCTTTCCAAAATATTAACGCTCTGGTTACGAGCTGCCTCTGCTTCAGCCCTTGCCTGTTGCTCTTGAGCGAGAAGCTGAAGGCGTTCTGCTTCTGCCTGTTTGCGCTCGGTAACATCGCGGGCGATCGCATAAATTAAGCCTTCTTCAACAATTGGAAAGGCTCTCCAAGCAAGCCATCTGTACGAACCATCTTTACAGCGGTAGCGATTCTCAAAATCAAGGGTTAGATTACCCTGTGCGAGTTTTGCAACTTCAGCAAGGGTTGCAGCCCGGTCATCGGGATGAACTAAGTCGAGAAATGGTTGTGCTAGCAGTTGTTCGTTGGTGTAGCCTAGTACTTTCTCAAAGGCTGGATTCAAACGCTTGAAGTAAGCATCGGTACCAGCAATGGCTAGCATATCCAGAGAGAGGTTGAAGAAGCGATCGCGCTCCTCCTCTGCCCGTTTGCGTTGCGCAGCTTGCCGATAGGCATCGGTAATATCCCGCGTCACTTTTGTAAAGCCACGCAGGTTTCCCGCCTCATCTCGCAAAGCGGTAATCACAATATCCGCCCAAAATCGCGTGCCATCTTTGCGAACGCGCCACCCTTCATCTTGCACTTGACCCTCGGCGGCTGCTATTTCTAGCAACCGTTGAGGACGACCGCGCCCAATCTCCGCCTCAGGATAAAAGCGGGAGAACGACTGACCGATAATCTCGTCTGCCCGATACCCTTTAATCCGCTCTGCTCCACTATTCCAGCTCACAACCCGTCCACTGGGGTCGAGCATAAAAATTGCGTAGTCTTTGACCCTCTCAACAAGCAGGCGGTATCGCTCCTCACTCTCGGACAGTGCAGCCTCCTTGCGCTGACGTTCCTGGATTTCCTGTTCTAGTCGTGTATTTTGTTCTCGAAGCTGTCGAGTGAGATATCGGAGACTTACATGGGTTTGAACCCTAGCTAACACCTCTTCTTGTTGAAAGGGCTTCGTAATATAGTCCACCGCACCCAGGCTGAAACCTTTTACTTTATCTACAGTTTCAGTCAGTGCGGTCATAAAAATGACGGGAATTTCTGCCGTTTCTGCATCCGCTTTCAGACGACGGCACGTTTCAAACCCGTCTACACCCGGCATTAGGATATCTAGCAGGATTAAATCAGGTAAGCCATACTTCGCGTTCTCGATCGCACTTGCGCCATCTTCCGCTACTAAGATTCTGAAGCCAGCATCGGTTAAACAGCCAAACAGGACTTCTAAATTGGTCAGTGTGTCATCTACGATTAAGATGACTCCCGTGTCAGTCATAGTAATTATTCTGACCTCTGAAACTGTTTAATAAACTCCCGAATTTGCCGCGCTTTGAAGCCTTTAACCAGTTGGCGAAGATGGGTGGCAAAGGGAATCAACTGTGGATCGAGCGTTTCTAATTTAGCCGCTTGTTGGGCGATCGCTTTGAGATCGCCCATCATTGCCAGGTGGAGTAAAGCCGCAATTTCTTCAGCAGGGGGAGCAAGGAGGATGGGGAGATGGGGAGATGGGGAGATGGGGGGAGAGGATATCTCCTGATCTCCTAGTCTTTTTGTTCCCTTGTCTTCATCTTCATAAATCCACTCTAGCTTCAGATGAAGGGATAATCGCTCCAATAGCTCTGCTTCGTGGATTGGTTTCGGTAGAAAGTCATGGCAGCCGACTTCTCGACTCTGCTCTCGATCCATATCAAATGCGCTAGCTGAGGTCACAATAATAACTGTCTGCTGTAAGCCTGGAGACATCCGGATCTGCCGGGTTGCCTCGAACCCATCCATAACAGGCATCACCAAATCCATTAAAATCGCATCGGGTTGAATTTGGCGTGCCTTATGCAGACCATCTTGACCATCGATCGCCTCTACCACTTCAAATCCTAACGGCTGTAGCATATTGGTCAGAACTAGGCGATTTTCCTCCCTGTCGTCCACTACGAGGATTTTTCGCTTGCCGCCTTTGAATCCACGAACACAGCGGCGATCGGGAGAGGCAATATCAGACGGGCAGTCAACTTCAGCCAGGTCTAGATCAATCCAGAAGGTACTTCCTTTTCCAGGCGTACTCTGCACATTGATGTCACTTCCCATCAATTGAACAAGTTGGCGACTGATGGCTAATCCCAAGCCAGTTCCTTCAATCTGCCGATAGCGATCGCCCACTTGTCGGAATGGCAGAAAGATTTCCTGGAGATGCTCTTGTGTTATTCCAACCCCAGTATCTTCTACCTGAAACCGAAGTTTGGAGGAGTTTTGAGTAGGAAGGGCGTCGGTATTCGGAACCTTTTCCGAATAAGGAGACGCGCCCCGTAGGGGTTTTGAGTTTTGAGTTAAGGCGGAGTATTCAAAACTATCGAGGTATCCAACCTTGAACGTTACCTCACCGTTTTCGGTAAATTTAACCGCATTGCTCAGGAGATTAATCAGAACTTGCCGCAACCGTTTTTCATCTGCCCGAATTAATTTGGGAAGTGGGGAAAGCACTCTATAGGTTAACAAAATTCCTTTTTGCTCAGCCCGGATTCGGCAGATTGCAACAATTCCTTCCAAAAACTCTCGAAGTTGGAAGTTGTTGAGGTAAAGTTCCATTCTTCGAGCTTCGATTTTGGACAAGTCCAAAATATCGTTAATTAACATCAGCAGATGTTCGCCACAACGATGGATGGTACCAATACCACTCTTTTGCGGGTCTGTCAACGTGTTGTCCTTGTTCAGGATTTGGGTGTAACCTAAAATGCCGTTAAGGGGAGTCCGAAGTTCATGGCTCATGTTTGCCAAGAATTCACTCTTCGCTCTGTTGGCAGCTTCAGCGGCTTCTTCTGCGCGTTTGCGATCGCTAATTTCTTGTTGCAACTCCAGCGTGCGCTGTTGTACTTTGCTTTCTAAGCTTTTGTTTGCTGCTTCTAAGTCTTTATAAAGACGCGCATTTTCTATCGAGATTGCCGCTTGAGATGATAAAAGCTTTAGTAATTCTAGGTGATTGGAAGTAAAGGCTCCAGTCGTTAAATTATTTTCTAGATAAAGAATACCTACAAGCTTACTCTGGTGAATCAGTGGCGTACATAGAACCGATTTTGTTTCTTTATTAATGACATAAGTATCAGTTGTGAAAATTCCTGTAGAGGATGCATCATTTAAAATAACGTCTTCATGAGTTCTCTCTACATACTTAACGATAGAGACAGGTAATTCCTCACTACTATCTAATGGCAGCGATTGCAGTACCATAACCTCAGTTTTTTCGATGGTTCCTTGAGCCTCTATGAGCAATTCACCTGAGTTTTCTAAAATTAAGAATCCAGTTTCAGCACCAGCGTTCTCAATTACAATCTTCATCAATTTAACCAGTAATTCATCGATAAGAATCTCGCCAGAAAGTGCTTGTGATGCCTTAAGAACTGTAGCTAAATCTAGAGATGCAGTATTATCAGTTGTTGATGTTGTTTTTCGCGCTCCTTCCAGTAAGGAAGGTTCTTGGTTAGCTCTGTGCGTCAAAAATTGTGTATATTTTTCTTCTAACTTTTTGAGTTTCGCTGTTGCTCCCCACCGAGCATATCCATAATAGGATTCAGTCAGATAAATCTGAGCAAACTTCTCCTTACCAAGCGAGAAATAAAATTCTGCCGCTAGTTCATTGGCTAGCGCTTCTTCTTGGATGTATCCATGCTCTCTGGCTCCTGCGATCGCGCGATCGTAATACTCTGTTGCTTGCCAATATTGCCCCAATACCCGCGCTTTCTCTGCCTCCACAAGCTCGTACTTATGCTGAAAATTCATGGGAGCATGGTCTGCCCAGTTTCGCATCTTTTCCTGGTTATTCCTCACTTTACTCAAGAGATGTTCTTGCTGTGAGGGTGATGCTGTTGGGTAGAGCGCAAGTTGTACTAAAGAATCATAGAAATAAAAGATTTGAACAACTAGGAACGCTTTTACCCCATCTAAATAGTGTTCGGCTTGAGCTGCATTTTCTACGGCTTGCTGGTATTCTCCAAATAAATAACAAAGGATAAGTTTGTTTATATAAAAATAGTGGAGTCCAGTTCTGTCGTTGGCTTCCTTAAGAAGCGGCAATGATTTCTCCTCATTGTAGGCTTCACCGAGTAAACAGCACGGATTTTCAGAGGCTTCCAGCAAGGAAAGGACAGACTGCTGAAAGATTTGATTCCAGCTCAAGGCGTTTTCTTGCTTGAGTTGAGCAAGGCTATCACTGATTGTTGCCATTTCTCGTTCAAGTTTTGGCAGTTCCTGTCCTATGAAATAGGAATGTTGGCATCTTTGCATGGCGGCATAGCCACCATATTCAAAATGTCCGTTTTCCAGTCCGCTTTGGTATCCCTCCAGTAAAAGTGGCAACGTCTCCTTAGCATGGATTTTCCCATGAATCGTACACGACCCTGCCACAAAGAATACACTTGCCTTAAGTTCTAAGGTGTTGAATCGTTCTACTAGACTTAAAGCCAACTTGCCAAATTTATAAGCCGACTCAACATCCTGAAGTATTCCGTTTAAAATTACACCATAACAAACATAACCATAGGCTGAAAAAGGTGTATTGCCATAGTTGATCGATAAATTCACCTGTTCGCATACAACGAAGGGAAACAGTGCAGGTGCTGCTTGATAGGTAGGAGACCCCATACTTGCTAGCATCCGTATAGCTGCCAGCTTATCTACCTCCGTCATTAACGGTAAGTTAATTAAGTCTTCTACATTCTTACCCGTTAAATTAGCCGCTGTTTGAGCTAGTATTTGCTCAATATCTGAGGCGCTGGGCAACTCTGGCAACCTTACCCCCAATCTTTCCAGCGCTTGTAATCCAATTTTGACAGCTTCTAGCTGTTTAATTTGCGCCATGCAAGCTTGGATTTTCACCTCATAGACTTTCATTTTGTCGATGGGGGTTTTTGCCTGTTGCAGGACAACGGTTGCCCATTTCTCCATCTGCTCAAAATCGCAGTTCAGATACGCTGTTTCTACCGCTGATTCATAAAGTGCCAGTGTTAGTTCGTACTGACTTTGCCAGCTATTTACTGCCAATAACCCCAAAGCAACCTTCAGGTACCGAATAGCAGATTCATACGCTGTCGCTACTTTCGCTTTCTGACCGGCTATAAGATTAAGTTCAGCCAGCTTATATCGTTCCGACTCTAAGGTAAGTAAGTCGGTGCCGTAATTGAGTTGATTCACCAACGTGAAGATATTTTCTTTTTGTTCTTCAGGCGTCGTATTTTGTAGTAGCAACTGACCGATTTTTAGGTGAGTCTCTTTCTTTTGTGAGTCTGGAATGAGAGAGTAAGCGGCTTGTTGCACGCGGTCATGCAAAAACTTGTAGCCAACGTTTAACGGCTCAACTTGCAAAGCGGTTGAGGGTTGTATGTCAAACACCATCGGTGTTTTATAAGCCTCCGAGAGCGGTAAAATCAGCTCTGCTTGTAAGGCGTCCCACAAATCCGTTGCTGTCTCTGGCTGAGATTTTTCATTGACAATGGCTAAAACATCTAACGTAAATTTGTCCCCAATGCAGGCTGCTAACTTTAGGACATTCTGCGTCTTGGGCAACAGCTTTTGAATTTGGCTGACCATCAGTTCGACAACATTCTCGGTGATATCAATGCCTTGAAGAACATCGATATCCCACTGCCAGCAACCTTGACTGAAATTAAATGACAGGAGGTCTTCCTGATGCAGCGATTTGAGGAGCTGAGTTAAGAAGAAAGGATTACCTTGTGTTTTCTTGAAAACTAAATCAGCGAGTGGCTTAGCTTGGGCAGCAGCACTGTGGAGGGTATCAGCGACTAATTGGCTAACATGAACAATATTCAAAGGCTGAAGAATGATGTTATTTATAACCGCTCCAGCCTGTTGAATTTGCTCTAAGGTATGAATTAAGGGATGAGTGGCACTGACCTCATTGTCTCGATACGCCCCAATCAGCAACAGATATTGGCTGTTTGGATCGGTCACAATCAGTTCAATTAGCTTGAGAGAAGGTAAATCTGCCCACTGCAAGTCATCTAGAAAGATTACAAGTGGGTGTTCGGGTTGGCAAAAGACATGGATGAATTGTTGAAATACTCGATTGAATCGGTTTTGCGATTCAGATGCACCAAGTTGAGGAACGGCGGGTTGCGGTCCAATAATTCGTTCTACTTCGGGAACCACATCAATAATGATTTGACCGTTGGAACCGAGGGCTTCTAAAAGTTTTGATTTCCAAATTGCTAGTTTGTCATCACGTTCTGTCAGGAGTTGCCGCATCAAGTCCTGAAACGCTTGAATGATAGAAGCATAGGGAATATTGCGCTTGAACTGGTCAAATTTACCAGAAATAAAGTATCCTCGCTGACGTACAATTGGTTTATGAATTTCATTAACCAGCGAGGATTTTCCAATTCCGGAGTAACCACTGACCAGCATCATCTCTGTTCTGCCAGAACTGACACGGTCAAAAGCATCCATTAACCGACTAACTTCTTGTTCGCGTCCATACAGTTTCTGCGGAATCGAAAATTGACTAAATAAATCCAGTTCTCCAACTTTGAAGTGAGCAACCTCTCCAGACGTTTGCAGCATCTTCAAACAAGTTTCTAGATCGGCTTTCAGTCCCAGCGCACTTTGATAACGGTCTTCTGCTGTCTTAGCAAGAAGCTTCATTACAATGTCAGATATCGCCAGAGGAATGGCTGGGTTTAGTTCGTCTGGTGGGATTGGAGTTTTCGCAATATGGCAGTGAACCAGTGCTAGTGGGTCATCAGTCGCCTGACAGGGCAATTCACCCGTTAGCAGTTGATAGAACGTTACACCTAAGGAGTAAAAGTCGGTTCGATAGTCGATCGCACGGTTCATTCTTCCAGTTTGCTCGGGTGCCATATAGGCTAGGGTGCCTACTCCTATGTCCTGCATAGAGGCTACGTCCATAGAGGACGTTTCCCGAACGAGCAAATTAGGATTGTTAATTGTCTGACTTTCTCTAGATAAACGAGAAGCAATACTAAAATCAATAATCTTAACTTGACCTGTTGTTGGATTAATCAGGATGTTATGGGGTTTAATATCTTTGTGAATAATATTATTCTGATGAAGCTGAGCTAAGGTTGCAGCCAACTGAATACCAACTTGCAGAAATTGGCTCAACTCAAGCACTTTAGCAGACAAAAAACTTGTCAGTGCTTCTCCTTCAAAATCGGGCAGAATCAAAGCTAAGCCATTCTGATAACTCTCTAGAGCAATGGGTTTAAGAATTCCCTCGATGTCTAGAGCCTGGAGGATTTTAAACTCATGTCTCAATCTTGTGAGTTCTTCAATGGTAGGAAACTCAGATTTAAGAGTTTTGATGATAACGGAGTTATGCTCTGGCTCTTTATAAGCACGATAAATGACGGTGTTTGTTCCCTCATAAATCACTTCTAATACGGTATAGCCAGCAATATTCATAGTTGTAATTACCTTTAATTAAAACTCTTCGTGAAGGCGAGATCCCCGACTTCTTAAAGAAGTCGGGGATCTGAACACCTGACATCTCAATGCGATCGCATTGCTTATACCGTTCGCGTAGCGTCCGCTAATCGGAATCGTCTCCTGCATCCTCTTGACCCAACAAAGCACTGGCAGCTCGATAAAGCAACTGTAGCGCATCCCCATCTTGAGGATACTGAACGACTCCCGCGCTAAAGGTCGCTCGAAACGGGGTGCCATTTTCCCCCTTGAACTCAAATTGATGCAGCATCTTCCGCAAGTCCGAAAGCCGTCGCAGACCGTCTTCTTTTGTCATGCCGGACATACCTACCACAAACTCTGCACCTCCCCAACGACCGACAACATCCTCACTGTGAAAGATTTGCCGTAACAGTTCCCCAAATCGAGCTAACACCTGATCTGTAGCGGCATGACCGTATTGTTGAGTAATGTGGCCTAGGTGGTCTAGCTTCACGATCGCAAAGCAGAAGGGTTGACGGCAGTGTCGGCTCCATTCAAGAAATTGAGTTAACTCTTGAGTAGACTTGCGGCGATTGGCAACTCCAGTCAAGGCGTCGGTTTCTGATAGCGTTCTGAGTAGGCGCGATCGCTCTAAACGATTGAAAATCCGGGTGACAAGTTCTGGACCAACAATCGGCTTTCTCACGTAGTCATCCGCACCTGCGGCAAATACCTGATGCATGATTTCAGGATCGGCATGAGACGTGAGAAACAGGATGGGCAATCCACTCCATCGTGGGTCATTGCGAACCACCTGGCACAGCTCAATCCCACTGATATGGGGCATTTCTACATCCAGAACTAATAGATCGGGTGGGGTAGCTTCCAGCGTCTCCAGGAATAGGAGTGGATTGTCGAGAACAGAGACATAAAGCCCCCAAGGTATCAGTAAATGCTGTAGTGCCATTAATACGTGCGGATCGTCGTCTACAATCATCACCATTGCTTTAGTCAGACGGGTATTTTGCAGCACTTGATTTACTGCCTCTAATACCTGAGTAGCAGTGACAGGTTGCTGTAAAACCCGGTGTCCGCCCAGACGAGCGATTTTCACGCGATCGATCAAACTATCTCGATCTGTGAGGACAAGAGCTGGTACTGGTGGAGTACAAGCACTCAATTCCGCTAACAATGTCAAATGGTTATCAAGGGTGTCAGCCACAGCAAAATCCAGCACAACGGCATTCGGGTGCTCATCAGTTATCTGTTCTCTAGCGGCAACGGGGTTTGATGTGATTTGCGATCGCATTCCCCAACTCGATGTCTGGGCCGCCAATTGTTCAGCCAGTAACCGATTCGGACTCACGATTAACAGCCAGGGACGCTCATCAATCGGTTCACCTGCTGAGATTATTTCAGGAAGTTGCCCGGTGTTCATGCGTTCCACTTCCTGGCGCAGCGCTGTGACGAGTTGGGAAAGCTGCTGCGTGCGATCGCGCTCCAGCGCTACCCCCTTTTCCAATAGAGTTTCGATTTCTTGAGCCAAACGAGAGCCTTCATCCGCCCCAAACATGCCCAACGAACCTGCTAGCTTGTGCGCCTCCCACTCGCCTTGCTTCCGCCATTCGTCACTCAGCTTATTTTGGAGCAACAGCGCTACAGCTTGCTCAAGCACCTCAACCCGACGATTGGTATCCTCTTTAACCTGTTCCCAAATATTGGTGATTCCGGCTTCAGTCTGTGCTTCGACTCTGGATTCTTCTACTCGTTTGCTCTCCTGCCTCTTTGGGTCTTTACTCTTTTGCTCCTTGGCTCCTCTGCTATTTTCTTCTGCTGCTCTAAGTCGATAGCCAATACCATAAACTGTCTCAATTGGCTCGTCTAAAACCCCGGCTGCCTTGAGCTTATGGCGTAATCCCTTGATATGGGAACGGATGGTGTCTTCTGTGGGCGGTTCTTCAAATGACCAGATATGGTCGATTAACGCACCAGTGTTATAGATGCGATGCGGGTTACGCAGGAAAAGTTCTAGCAAACCGTATTCTTTGGGCGTCAAACGTACCGTGTGACTGTTGCAGGTCACTTCACAAATACTAGGGTCAAGCTTCAGGTTTCGCCACTCCAACAGTGGTGGTAACGCTGCTCCCCCCCGCCGCAGTAAAGCGCGGATACGAGCCAATAACTCCTGTAAATTAAAAGGTTTAGCAACATAGTCATCCGCCCCTGCATCCAAACCTATGGCTGTATTGGTGCTGGTCTTCTGAGCAGTCAATAGGAGAATGGGGGTTTGATTGCCCTGCGATCGCAGCTGCTGACAAAGCGTCATCCCATCAAGCTTGGGCAGCATGACATCCAGCAGTATTAAGTCATAGGTAAAGGATTCAATCAATTCCCAACCGGCTTGACCATCTGTCGCCACATCAACAGCATAGCGTTGGTCAATCAAGGCTTTGGCAAGTGGCTCAGCAATGAGCGCATCATCCTCTACCAGTAAAATTTTCATAGTCGCTGATGACCACGAATTAAAAGGACTGACTGGAACATGAGAATTACTCTGCCACTTACAGAGCGCTCTCTACGTTAAGCCTAGCTTGAGTCCCGTTCAAATTCATCAAAAATTAGCTGTTTCGCCGGAAGCCCCACACCATACTCGGTAGAGTTGGTGTCGGGATGGATAGGCGGTCAATCGATGGGGTTCAATACCCCGGAGATTGACAACTTGCGTATCAGTTCGCGAATCACGTCAGACTGGGTTCTTTCCGTTGCTTCACAAAACCTAGCTAAGTGTTCATATTCTCTTTTCGACACTCGTGTTGTTACTTGCTTCATGGTTGCCAATTTGCTTTCAATTTGATACCAGTGGAATACACAGGTTAAATAAATCAAAAGCTAATCGCTTACCTGTGAATTGAACCTTGACAACCTGGAATATGGGGTTCCGTCCAGAAACAGACTACTCGTAGTTGCACCTGTGGGCGGGTAAAATTCCAGCAGTACAAAGGGTGGACAAAACTTTTTGTATTGTTCCGGCGCGGTGGGGCATCCCGTGTCGTTAATAAAGCTCATCGAGTATCCGAAGCAATAGCTGGAGTTGGTGAGAAGCCTACACCTTACTCGAAGAGTCGGTGTAGGAGATGTCACAACCTGTCCTGGTTCCTCGCCTGGTTAGAAAAACAGTATCTTTTAATCCCTGGCGGGATGACAGCGTAGCGAAGATTTTTGTTAAAACTCAAAACTCTTAACCAGCTTTTCGCAGTTCTTCCTTGAGCATCCGCTGATAAACTCCTGGCAAGTATCCCGTCATCGCATTGTCTTCTATTCCATAGCCCAGACTCGTCCAAGTGCCGGAAAGCCGCCGCAACACGGTATTCAACTTTCCTTGCCGCAGTTGTTTTGAAATATCGACGCCCCATGCTTGCTTGTCACTCAGCCAAGCGTAAACCACTGCATCCTGATATTCCGGCTCAAAGCTATAGTACTTCCAAAACAGAAAACCCGAAGGTCCTGGGTGATAGCGTTGTGCCTTCTCATTCCAGGTTGTGCTAATGAACTGATATCGTCCCGCTGCTGTTGTACAATTGCCCACATTGGGTCCAGCAACAATCGGGACACAGCGCTCAGGATGGCGGCTCAAATCCCAGATATGCTCACCCCCATAGAGGATCGAATAGGGTTGGGGGTCATTCGCCTCACTCGCCGTGATTGTTCGCATTAGAGCACGAATGTAGGGGTCACCCCCCTTCATCACGAGTGGGGGCGTTCCGTGGATTCCTGTCGGATAATTAGAGAGCGATCGCTCTGTCCACTCTCCGGCATACTTTAACAGAAAGACCGTTAACGCCAAGGCACCGATGCTAGCAAGTAGATTTCTCAATGCGAGTTTTGGGAAAATCTCTTTTTGTTGTAGTTTTAAGCTTGTAGACGGCTTACGCAAGCTTGATGGGCGTCTCACGTTGAATAATCCTCAGGTTGCTCAAACAATGGCGAAAGCGTTGCGGTAGCGACGTAAGGAGCGTCAGCCTTCTCTTTGGGAGTAGGAGGAGCGTACACAAGCCTTCTCCTAAGGAGAGGAGCTAGCCTTAGCAAGTCTTTGAGCATCCATATGCCCAAGAGAGCTTATCGCTTTTCACCCATCAGACCACACCCACAAATAGCTGCTCCCAGCTTTTACCAGAAGCCTCTGGCTTAGCAACCACTTCTACAATTTTATTGCGAGCAGACGGTTGCGACAGCGCCTCGACGCAAACTTGTGCCACTTTTGTCCGAGGAATACTTCCGTCAAACAGCGTATCTGCCGATGACATCACAACAGGGTCTGGGTTATCTTCGTTTTTGAGGCCACCCGGTCGCACAATCGTATAAGTCAAACCACTTTTCTCAATGTATTCCTCCGCTTGCTTCTTCCACACCAGAATCAGCCAAAAGAGGTTGAGGGGATGGAGAAATTGGGATACACATAGAGAAGAAACCATGACAAAATGCTCTATTCCCTTGGTCTTCGCGACATCTACCAGGTTTTTCGTGCCTTCATAGTCCACTTTGTAGGGTCCGGTTGGGTCAAGGCTGGGGCTGGCACCAGTAGCGCACAGGAGTACAGTACTATCTCCAATGGCAGCAGCGAGACTCTCTGGCTTCAACACGTCTCCTACCACTAATTCCGCCTCAGCTGGCAGAATTTCTTTAGCTTTTTCTAAGTTCCGTACCATAGCTCGGACGGGAATATTGCGCTCGACCAACTCTTTTACAATCCGGCGTCCCGTCTCGCCTGTTGCTCCAGCTACAAATGCTTTCATCCCTGTCTCCGTAATTCACACATGGTTGACTATCTGACTCACGAGCTATGCTGAGTGAGCGACAAATCTCTCTTTTGGCAGTAAACTCCAACTCTTCAATTGTATGAACTTTATTAAAGATGTACTCGTCTTTACCGTAAATCAACCCAACTCAAGTGAGAATTTCAAACTCAAGTGGGAATCTTTAACCTAGGCAAACGGCAACCAACGCAGGGGAGCTTCTTATGCATTCGCAATTTGTTGACCATCAAGCGATTGAATTAGAGCAAGGGCATTTGAATACCAAATCAAGTTTTGCAGAGACTGACAGTTCAGTGACACAAGCACCCTCATCGGCAAGTGAGCCGACTCAGTTTCACAGTCATTTCCAAGACTGTATGGAGATGTATGCTGACGCCAGGAAGGTTACTGCCTATCTAGATGCCCACCAAGATTGGTTTAGCCGCTGTGCCCATCCAATGAACGTAGAACCGCTCGGATGTAATGGCTACGCTTTGGTAATTGGTAGCTTTGGGGCGTTTGGCTATGAAGTGGAACCGAAAATCGGTTTGGAACTACTACCTCAAGACAACGGTATTTATCGAATTCAGACGATCCCCGTACCAAATTACGTCGCTCCGGGGTATGAAGTTGACTTCCAAGCGTCTCAATCATTTGTGGAAGTACCGGCAAGCGAGTATTTTCAGGAGCAAGAGCTTGCCACTGTCCCGCTACCATCGGCAATCACCCGCGTTGAGTGGAAACTCGACTTGAGTGTGGCTTTGCGGTTTCCCAAGTTTATCCACAAGTTGCCCCAGTCTTTGATTCAGAGTACAGGCGATCGCCTTTTGTGCCAAATCGTGCGACAAGTTTCCCGACGCTTGACTCACAAAGTACAGGAAGACTTTCATTCCACCCTGGGTCTACCTATGCCAAAAAACAAGAAAAAGCGGTAAGTCGGTAATCCCTGTGGGAGGACACTCGACAGCCGACGCCCTACATACGACTGATAATCCTCTGCACGATTTCCACCCCCGTTATCGCCTGCCAGACAAATAGTCCCAAAAGCGCAACATTCAGCGCAATGTGGGTATAGCGTGCCCACGTCTGACCTTTTTGCATAAATGGAGAGAGGGAAGCCGACGTGGCAATAAGTCCCGTCATGCCTAAGCCAGCGACTAAGTGGGGTCCAACAAACAGCTTGCCATTGTTGATGTAGGTAACCGCTATTGCTGCGATCGCGCCGATTACCATCAACGCTAGCAGGACTGAACCAACTTGATAGTGCCTGACATTATACCGACCCTTGATCAGTTCTTTCTTGGCTTCACCTTCAGAATTTCTAGTCTGTTGGATTTTTATCCCCAGATACAGAGCATAAATGGTTGCTGCCAGCAGTACCCACATCAAAACGGGGTGAATGAATTGAGACCAGACTTTAACCGATTCTGGGATTACAAGGTTCATAGTGTTCTAAGGAGCGGCTAATGGTTCTTGATAAAACTTAACTTATCATAGCTGTCGTTTTCTCTGAAGTCTGGCTTGCACAAAGTGCATCCCTCCCTAGGACTACTTCTCAAACAGCTGATTTAACGCTAAGTTGACAATGCGCTCTTGACGAGGCTTCAAAGATGATCTCAGACAAAGACGTCTTACTGTTAAACGCGGCTCGAAGTGGCAACTTCAATCAAATACTCGCCATCCTTACTCAGGGAGCTAATGTGGATGCTACAGACCGAGATGGCACCACAGCATTGATGTTTGCCGCCCAACAGGGGTATACCGAGATTGTGCGAGTGCTGATAGAAGCGGGTGCAAATCTCAACCTGCCGAGAAAACGATATGGTCTGACAGCGCTAATGCTGGCAGCTAGCGAAGCGCGGGTTGATGTTTTGCAGACCCTGGTGGCAGCTGGTGCTGATGTCAACGCCAAGAATGATGATGGCAGCACAGCGCTAATGATTGCGGCGCACAAAGGTCATTTCATGGTATTACAAATCTTACTGGGTGCAGGTGCCGACGTTAATCTTCAAGACAAGGATGAAGATAGTGCCTTGAAACTGGCAGCCCAGGAAGGTCATAGTTCAGTCGTGAAAGCCTTGCTAGAAGCTGGTGCAGACACCACGGTTGGTGTGGAAGCCTTAACTCTAGCCGCAAGTGAAGGTCACACCCAGACGGTACAAGTTTTGTTAGAGCAAGGGGTGAGTGCAGATGCTGTCAATTCAGATGGTAGAACCGCTCTGATGCAGGCATCTGAGCTAGGGTATTTGTCGGTTGTCCAGCTGTTGTTAGCCGCCGTTGTTGATGTCAATGCCGAAGACCAAGAGGGTGAAACTGCTCTAACCTTGGCAGCTGACCAAGGTCACACTGGGGTTGTGCAAGCCTTACTGGCTGCCGGTGCTGACGTGAATGCCCGAAACTCGGCAGGCGGAACAGCGCTGATGGCGGCGGCAGCTGGCGGTCACACTGAGGTGGTCACGGCTTTACTGGACGCTGGTGCTGATATCAATGCCAGGGACAAAGATCAGGAAATGGCTTTACATCTTGCCGCAGTGGAAGGTCATGAGTCAGTCGTGGACGCCCTTCTCCAGCGAGGGGCTAACGTCCATGCCAAAAATAAACTGGGTGATACAGCTTTAATGCTGGCAGCATTGCACGGTCATACAGAAATTGTCGAGGCAATGCTGCAAAAAGGGGCTGACTTCAATGCCATAAACCTGGGTGAGACACCTCTAACCCTAGCAGCGTCTCAGGGTCACGCACAAACCGTTAAGGTTTTGCTAGAGGCTGGTGCAGATGCCAATCGACGATACGCTGACGGGAAAACAGTTCTGATGAAGGCAGCTGACCAGGGTGATATTGATATCATGCGACATTTATTGAACGCTGGTGCTGAAGTAAACTTCATTGATAATGCTGGGGCTACGGCTTTGATGTGGGCGGCTCATCGGGGTTATACCGATGTAGTACAAGTCTTGCTTAAGGCTGGTGTGGATGTAAATGTGAAAAACCAGGGTGGTTATACGGCTTTAATGATTGCTGAATTCAATGATTATCCCGAAGTCGTGCAACTGCTCAAGGCAGCTGGGGCAAAGGAGTGACCAAAAAGGGGATAGGGGTTGGGGGCTATGGCGTGTTTTCTCGCCTTCCCCGTCAGATTTAGATCCCCCTAAATCTCCTCACCTTCGCTCCGGCTTAAAAAGCGCTCGAATGCAAGGGTGTAGCGAGAGCTTCCCCAAAACTTCGAGTAAGACAGGGGGACGAATGACGCTCATTCTCCCCCTCAAACTTGCACTATTTTCAATAAGGTTGTAAGGGCGGGTTTCACCAACAGCCTATCAACTCTCAAGAGCAACTTATGTAAACCCGCCCTTCCCAAATGTGTCCTCTATAAGACCAAATGGTATAGTACCTGGCTTGGGGCGGGTTTACCAAAATTGTCTGATGGATGCAACATTAATCGG
>CBDTXL010000050.1:0-21941 GCA_965364435.1 uncultured bacterium | reverse complement strand
CTTGGCGAATTGGTCATGAGGCTGTCGCGTCATTCGATTTTAGATTTTGGATTTTAGATTTTGGATTGGGTTTTATTCTCTCCAAATTTGTTCCAATTTCTCTAATAAGTCCTCTGCCAGTTCCAGTAACTCAATCTCATCTTCATCATCCTCACCCATAGACTCGCGCTCACTCCCCACCCCAACAACGCTACCCGTTAAAATATCCTTCACCGCATACGGTCTTTCATTTTCCGGCTCAATCCGATAAACCCGTTCCAATTGCGCGAGAATTTCCGACATCGAGCGAGATTCCAACACCTCCCGCACCTGCACCGCAACGGGGTCATCCCCTTGCAGAAACTCATTTGCCACTTCCAGTCGATAGAGATACTCCAGATGTAGGCATCAAAACCGCTGAGAGTGGGAGCGTTAAAACCCGTTTCTGACAGTTGTTCGAGAAAGGTTGTGTCTATTTCATCACCCCCAATTTTTGCATCCAAGCTGAGTGAAGCACGCTCATCGGGTGAAAATCGGTCTTTAATTCGCCAGTAGAGGTAACTGTTAATCCACTGCCTTCAGTTAGACTGCCCTCCAAACCCTTCTAACAATTCCTCGCGAGAAAGGGTAAGCAACAGGCGAGTCAACTCCTCTGGCGGCAACTGCAACATCGGCGCGATCGCCCTAGACAATTCCTCATCCAGTGAGCCAAATCGCACTCTGAGAAAGCTTTCCACGATTTCTCGCCCACCTTCCCTTAACGTATCTTCTCGCCGAGAGGCATCCCCAAACCAAACTAACAATTCCTCACGGGAAAGGTTCAATAGCAGGCGAGTCAACTCCTCTGGCGGTAACTGTAGCATCGGTGCGATCGCCTCAGACAATTCCTCATCCAGCGAGCCAAAGCGAGCTTTCAGAACGTTTTCCACCATTTGCTGCCGTTCTTCCAGCCTGCCTTCTTGCCTGCCTTCTTGCCGTCCTTTTTGTAAAGTTTCTTCCTGCCAACGCAGATAAGCTGGTGATAAGTTCATAAGCAACTCCCTGTCCTCTTCACTTAAATTTTCACTCTCGTTCACATTGATGCGCCAGTTAGCCAGAATTTCCAGAATATTGCGCCGGAAGGGGTTCTCTTTTGGCAGTGCTAGCAACTCATCAATTGCCCGTTGCTGAGTTCCTCCCTTTCCCAGAACCCTCAGCCACAGCGTATCTTCAGTTACGGGTAACTGGTTAATCGCTACCAGTGCAGCCTTCTGAAACTCCGGCAGAAAATAAATACCTTCCACCCAGTTCCCTGACTCATCAAGTTTTGTTCCAAATCCATCCAGTAACCTTGCAGAACAAGAAGGCGATAGAATCCATAAGCGCGGCAGGTCATCTTCCGATAAAGAGTTTTGCTCCCGTCGAGCCTTACGCAGAAGTTCACCGTGCAGGGAATACAATTTCAACAAGCAGTTACGCACCTCCACAGGAGTAGGCGCATTCCGAAAAGGCTCGAATAAACAAGCCGTTGATGCCATCTGACCCAGCAACCCTAGATTTTGAGGTTCCGTAGATGGTGACGGCGCTGGCACAAACCAGACATCTACCTGGCGAACTTCACTGACCACATCGCGGCTAGTTTCCACCTGACCCAGAGGTGCTAACAATTCGGCTAAATACTGCTTGGCGAATTGGTCATGAGGCTGTCGGGTCATTCGATTTTAGATTTTCGATTTTAGAGTTTGGATTGAGTTTTATTCTCGCCAAATTTCTGCCAATTTTGCTACTAACTCCTCTGCTAGTTCCAGTAACTCAATCTCATCCTCATCTTCATCATCGTCAGAGACTCGCGATGGACGCTATCGCGTCCCGCTTTGCGATCGCTTTGCACCCCTTCAATCATCCCGCTCCTCAGTTTTGTTATAGAATCTTAACATTAGGGATCTGAGCGATCGCGCAAAGCATACCGCCAAAATCAATCGCGGACACTAGACCGATGAGCTATTACATTTCTCCCCGCTTCCTAGACAAACTCGCCGTTCACATCACCAAAAATTATCTAGACCTTCCTGGGGTAAGAGTTCCCCTAATCCTCGGCATTCATGGTCGCAAGGGAGAGGGAAAATCTTTTCAGTGCGAGTTAGTATTCGAGCGCATGGGTGTTGAAGCCGTCCATATGTCGGCGGGTGAGCTAGAAAGCCCAGATGCTGGAGATCCAGCGCGTTTAATCCGCCTGCGCTATCGGGAAGCCGCCGAATTGATCAGGGTGCGGGGCAAGATGGCTGTACTGATGATCAACGATTTGGATGCTGGGGCAGGGCGCTTCGATCAAGGCACTCAATATACAGTGAATACCCAGTTGGTGAATGGCACGTTGATGAACATTGCCGACAACCCTACCGATGTGCAACTCCCTGGGAGTTATGACTCAACGCCACTCCATCGTGTACCAATTATTGTTACAGGGAATGACTTCTCAACCCTGTATGCGCCGTTGATTCGGGATGGTCGGATGGAGAAGTTCTACTGGGAACCCGATCGAGAAGATAAAATTGGCGTTGTCGGCGGTATCTTTTCGGAAGATGAACTGCCTCGTAATGATATAGAACAGCTAGTCGATTCGTTTCCTGGTCAATCGATTGATTTCTTTAGTGCGTTGCGATCGCGCTTTTATGATGAACAAATCCGTCAGTTCATCCACGAAATTGGAATTGATCGGGTTTCCTCTCGTGTGGTCAATAGTGCTCAAGAGCCACCAAAATTTCAAAAGCCAGATTTTAAACTACCTCGCTTAATCGAGTTTGGCAACCTGTTGAGGGGTGAACAGAAGCAGATAGAGGATATGGGACTAGTTAGGGAGTACAATCAGTCCCTAGCCCTGCGGCTGACTCCTCAAGAGCCAGTCAATGCCACTCGTGCAGCTGACCTACAGCAGGAAAACAGGAATGCGTTGGACGCGATCGCCCCTAATGATATAGCCAATGAGCCAACAAACCCTAACGGTGCCAATGGTTCCAACAATTCCGGAACGCACAACAAGCAGGTAGCGCATATGCCATTGGATCTAGAAACGCAGGAGCAGGTTCGTGAGCTTTTGGCTCAAGGTTACCGCCTTGGCATAGAGTACGGGAATGAGCGACGAGTCCGGAATAATGCTTGGCAAAGTGGTCAGGCGTTCCAGGGAAATGAGGCGTCGGAAGCAATAATTGCTCTGACAGAGAGTTTAGCTGAGCATAGCGGCGAGTATGTGCGCTTGATTGGCATTGACCCCAAAGCGAAGCGGCGGGTTCTGGAAAAGATTATCCAACGACCGAACTGAATTCAATTGACATCCTCCCCAAGAGAGCTTGCGCTCTCGGGTAGAGATTCCAAACATCACTGCTTGGGTTTCCTGGCTCGTCGAGTGCCCTTACCCTTCAGGGTTTCCCTATCCGAGCAGCGGAGCGTCTCATCCCCAGGCGTTACTTTCCGAGTGCCCCGTCGAGCGGGTACGCTCGCCCGCTTCGCTAACGGTAGTTTTGCTAGACCTTGCAATGCTTTCATCAAAATGTTGATGGCAGCATTTGCATCACGACCGTCAATGTATCCGCAGTGTGGACATTTATGAGTGCGAGTCGATAAGGTTTTCTTCACCTTATGACCACAGTTGGAGCAATCTTGAGAGGTGTAATGAGGCGCTACAGCAATCACTGGCACATCGAACACGAACCCAAAGTACTCCAACCACTGCCTAAATAACGTCCAACTGGCATCGCTGATGGATTTGGCTAGATGATGGTTCTTGACCATGTTCCGCACTTTTAGGTCTTCAATGGCTACCAAGTCTGCCGACTGGATAAGCGCCCTTGCTGTTCTTACAGCAAAGTCTTTACGCCGCCTAGAAACCTTGAGATGCTTTCTACCCAACTTCTTGATGGCTTTGAGACGATTCTTTGACCCCTTAGTTCTACGAGAAACACGACGCGAAGCGCATTTTAAAGCTTTTTCTGCCTTTCTCAAAAACCTTGGGTTCTCTACAGTATTGCCATCTGAGTCAGTATAGAAATGGTTTAACCCTACATCTATCCCAACCATGCGATTAGTGGGAACGTGAGTCTCAATTCGTTCTTGGTCAATGGAAAACTGAACATAGTATCCATCAGCCCGACGAACAACACGCACTCGCTTAATTTGCTCTTTTTGGTAAAAATGCAAATTACGAGTTCCCCACAACTTAAAGGTTCCAGCTTTAAAGCCATCCCTGAACGTGATTGTTCTACGGTCATCAGATAGCACCCATCCATCAACTTTGTATTCAACAGAGCCGTGGGAGGAGTGTTTCTTAAACCGAGGGAAGCCTTTTTTCCCTGGAACCGAACGCTTGCAATTCTCAAAGAACCTAGCTATTGCTGACCAAGCTCGTTCGGCAGATGCTTGGCAGGCTTGAGCGGACAATTTCTTGCACCACTCGTACTGTTCTCTGAGTACCTTGCAATATTTGTTGAGGTCGTATCTATCGACCCCAATGTTCTCCATCCAGTAACGCAGGCAGGAATTACGCACAAAACGAGCAGTACGAATCATCTCGTCTAAGATGGCGTACTGCTCGTTTATCCCGCGTAATTTTGCCTCAAATACTAGCATGATGCTCTTATCTCTATGTTCAATATCTTAACATAGGATATAACAATTGTAAAAAGCAGGTATGTTGAATACCTGCTTTTTACCTGGGGGAGTCCATGTACCTCCTCACTAAAGCTCCGGACCCTACTCCACTTCGCTGGAGTTGTTAGCGTAGCGGGACGAAGTCCGGATGGGGTAGTATAGCTACCCCAGACCCCCACATACGATAGGTTGTTCATAGTTCATTGCCTTTTCAAGGAACTATGAGCAATGAACAATCAACAGCGAATCCCATGTCTTTTGCACTGGCTCTCACCAATCGCGAATTGTGGCTTCGGTCAATAAGACTCTATCGCTGTAGAGACGGCCTTAGCGGTAAGGCACTGTCAAAATTAAAGAACAGCTACCTCTTTAAATAAAGAATAAACTTCTGAGGAAAAGTATTATGACCGCTACATTATCTACACCTCAAAGTATTGAATCCTGGCTGGGTGAAGAAGCCGAAAGCCTGCTCAACTACCAGCCGAAAGTTTCCAAACAGCTGTTGCATCTACCAGGTCCAGACTCGGTTGATCGGATTTTTGCACAAAGCGATCGCAACCCCCAAGTGCTACGCAGCCTCCAACAGCTGTACTCGACTGGACGCCTTGCCAACACGGGTTATCTCTCCATCCTGCCAGTAGACCAAGGCATAGAACACTCCGCCGGTGCCTCCTTTGCCCCCAACCCAGCTTACTTCGACCCGGAAAACATCATAAAACTCGCCCTCGAAGGCGGTTGCAATGCCGTTGCCACCACCCTGGGCGTCTTGGGGATGGTTTCTCGTAAGTATGCCCACCGCATCCCGTTCATTTTGAAAATCAACCACAACGAACTGCTCACCTACCCCAATCAATATGACCAGATAATGTTTGCTAGTGTCGAGCAAGCCTGGAATTTAGGGGCTGTGGCTGTGGGGGCAACGATTTACTTTGGTTCGGATCACTCCACCCGCCAGATTCAGGAAGTGAGCCGTGCCTTTGCCCGCGCCCACGAACTCGGTATGGCAACCATCCTCTGGTGCTATCTCCGCAACGGTGCTTTTAATCAAGATCAAGACTATCATGTTGCCGCTGACCTCACGGGTCAGGCGAACCACCAGGGCGTCACCATCGAAGCCGACATCATTAAGCAGAAGCTGCCTGAATGTAACAATGGCTACGGTGCGATCGCTAAAGCTTTGGGCAAGGCATACGGCAAAACCAATGACCGGGTCTATTCCGAACTCAGCACCGACCACCCGATTGATTTGACTCGCTATCAGGTACTTAACTGTTACGCCGGTCGTGCTGGTTTAATTAACTCTGGTGGGGCATCAGGTAAAAGCGACTTTGCCGAAGCGATTCGCACTGCTGTGATTAACAAACGTGCGGGGGGTTCTGGACTGATTTCCGGTCGAAAAACCTTCCAGCGACCTTTTGAGGAAGGCGTCAAGCTGTTTCACACTATCCAGGATGTCTATTTGTCAACTGAAGTGACGATCGCCTGACCTATCGCGAAAGTGATCAGTGCTGACTGAAGCTTGGACAGCGCCTCCCACGACTGAAATACGTGGGAGGTGATCGCCCGCTAAAATTTTAAGGATTGTATAATTACTAACCAAAAATCTCTCTGCCAATTTCTTCGCTAGATGACAATAGGTAATAGCGCCAACATTTGTGCCTACTTAAAGCGCCGAATTCTAAACCAGAGGCTTATTGCTGTAGGGGAGTGGGGCAGGTAATTTATCAAAAGTCAGCTAAAAAGTTCGGGGATTCCCCTAACTCAAAGCAATTTCCCCTAACTACGGATGCTAATTATAGGAGACTTCCAGCGCCTAGAACATGCTGCTGGATTGAGGAACGTTGCCTGACTTACGCTGAATTCAGGACTACAGAGGAGTTCAGTTGATGCAAGTTAGAGAACAAGTTTTGTTTGCCCAAAACCAAACCTTCCTTTTCAGTGCTGAAGCGCGATTGCCTTCGGTACTGTCCTGAAGGGGCGATCGCACTCACCAGAAGTCTGAAAGAAATGGATGGTTCGACATAACACAAGCAGGGTCTAGATTTACGCAGGAAAAGCCCTATGGAAGCGCTGCACCAGCCGGGAGACATTATTGCCCAACGATATCGCATCACAGATACCCTAGGACAGGGTGGAGTCGGCATCACTTACGCCGCACAAGACTTGAAAAGCGGTCAACAAGTGGCACTGAAAGCCCTGTCAGTGCGGCAGATGGGTGAGTGGAAAGTTCTGGAGCTATTTGAACGGGAAGCCCGGATTCTGGAACAACTCAATCATCCTGCTATTCCCCGTTACCTGGACTACTTTGAGGTAGATACCCCTGAAGACCGAGCGTTTTATATTGCTCAAGAACTTGCTGAAGGAAAGTCTTTGGCGGATCTAGTCGAAATTGGCTGGCGCACAAATGAAGATGGGGTGCGACGGATTGCCACTCAAATTTTGGAAATCTTGGTTTACCTGCATAGCTTGAAACCGCCTGTAGTTCACCGGGACATTAAGCCGCAAAACCTGATCTGGGGCAAAGATGGAAAGATTTTCCTGGTAGATTTTGGAGCCGTGCAGGACACCTATCGCACTACGTTGGCAAAAGGCAGTACGATAGTCGGCACCTACGGTTATATGGCTCCGGAGCAGTTTCGAGGTCAAGCCGTTCCTGCGACCGACTTGTATGGTTTAGGTGCTACCGTACTGTTTCTGCTGACGCACCGTTCGCCCTCAGATTTGCCGCAGGAAAGGCTCAAGATTAGTTTCCGCTCCCGCATCCAGGTTTCTGAAGGGTTTGCTGACTGGTTGGAGAAGATGCTGGAGCCAGATGTGGAAGACCGCTTCTCCTCGGCAAAGGAAGCGCTGGCAGCGTTGCAGGGACGGATGGTGGTTGCTAAACCGCGATCGTCTGTATCGTGGAAAGCAATAGTCGGAGTGGGGGTTGCAGCAGTTGCGGCTGTTAGTGTCCTAAATTCTTACAAGTGGGCTGTACTAGGTGTCCTCGGATTTAAACCTGTAGATATATGCATAGCAATCTCCAGAGGAGAGACTGATACACTCAGAAATTATCTGAATCAGGGTGGGAACCCCAACGTTAACGATAGCGATATGGAGGTTCCTCTACTGAAGTGTGCGTTAGACTCTGACAAGAAAGACGTAGCCGAACTGCTGATTACCAAAGGTGCAGATGTTAATGCCAGGGATAAGTCTGGCTGGGTTGCGCTGCACATGGCACGCTCGAAGGAAATAGCCGAACTACTGGTTGCTGGGGGAGCAGATGTCAACGCTAAGGACAAGCAGGGCAACACCCCGTTGCACATGGCACGCTCGAAAGAGGTAGCAGAAGTGCTGATAGCCAAGGGCGCAGATGTTAATGCCAGGGATAAGTCTGGCAGGGTTCCGCTGCACATGGCACGCTCGAAGGAGACGGCAGAACTGCTGATAGCCAACGGCGCAGATGTCAATGCCAAGGACAATAAGGGCGAGACCCCGCTGCACATGGCACGCTCGAAGGAGACGGCAGAAGTGCTGATAGCCAAGGGCGCAGATGTCAATGCTAAGGACAACGAGGGTCAAACCATTTTAAAATCGGTGCTGCAATACGACAGCAAGAAAAAGCACTTGTTGGCGAAGTTGCTCATTGCCAAAGGCGCAGATGTTAACGCTAAGACTCCCCAGACTTTGACAGATTGTTGGACAGTTGCATCAGTTGATGAGTGCAGCGCAGATGTCAAGGCTAGGCAGAGCCAGACCCTTTTGGAATGGGCGGTAGAAAAGCATAATATTGACGCGGCAAAGATATTGATTACCAACGGAGCAAATATCAACGTCAAGAACAACCAGGGTGAAACTCCACTACATCTGGCAGTGCCTCCAACAGATAAGTCACTCACAATGACTGGTGACGGGATTCCCTATGAGGGCATGACAAAGGTGCTACTTGCTGACGAAAGAGTACAGGTCAACGCCAAAGATAACAAGGGCATGACCCCACTACACAGGGCAGCAATAACGAGGGATTGGACAGGATTTGGGGGCGTAGAAGGAACTACGCCTATGAAGAACGTGGCAATACTACTGATTGCCAAGGGGGCACAGATTAACGCTAAGGACAACCAGGGCAAAACCCCATTGCACTGGGCAGCAGTATCAGCCAGTAATGAGATGGCAGAACTACTGATTGCCAAGGGCGCAGATGTCAACGCTAAAGACAACCAGGGTAATACCCCGCTGCAAGTCGTGATCTCCTTTGATAAAGGCTTCTACAGGGACATGATAAAGCTGCTGGTTGCCAAGGGAGCAGATGTCAACGTCAAGGTTGTAAAAGGTAGAACTCCGTTGCACTTGGCAGCATTGTATAACTGGAAGGACGTAGCAGAACTACTGATTGCCAAAGAGGGACAGCTCAACGCCAAGAATATTTACGGCAGAACTCCGCTACATGTAGCAGCAAAGAACAACAGCAAGGATGTAGCAGAGTTACTGCTTGCTAGGGGCGCACGGGTCAACGATAGGGATATTGAGGGCAAGACTCCGCTACAGTGGGCGACAGAAGGTGGCTATACACATATAGTCAAACTCCTCAAAAGTCACGGTGGAACAAAGTAACCAGCTGGAATAACGGCACAGAGCAAAGTTGGTGATGTCTCTGGATTAAGAATGTCCTGCGTTCGCCTGCCTCACTCCATCAAATTACCAACTCTATCAAGAAACGCTACATGGAACAGCTACACCAGTCAGGAGACATAATCGCAGAGCGATATCGCATCATTGATATCTTGGGGCAAGGTGGAATTGGCATTACATACGCAGCAGAAGACTTAAAAACTGGTGAGCGAGTAGCACTCAAAGCCGTGTCACTACGGCGGATGGATGACTTCAAAGTTCTGGAATTGTTTGAACGAGAAGTCCGAATTCTGGCACAACTCAATCATCCAGCTATCCCCCACTATCTGGACTATTTTCAGGTAGACAAGCGTCGCAACCGTTTCTTCTACCTTGCTCAACAGCTGGCAGAAGGACAGTCTCTGGCAGCGCTAGTTGAGAAGGGATGGCACCCAGATGAGGCAGAGGTGAGGCACATTGCCACTCAAATTTTAGAAATCTTGGTCTATTTGCAGCAGCTAACGCCCCCTGTAATCCATCGGGATATCAAGCCCCAAAACATCATTCGCCGCGAAGATGGAAAGGTGTTCTTGGTAGATTTTGGAGCCGTACAGGATGTCTATCACAATACTGTAACTGGTGGCAGCACGGTTGTTGGCACCTACGGTTATATGGCTCCAGAACAGTTCCGGGGGCAGGCTGTTCTAGCAACTGACCTGTACGCCGTGGGAGCCACGCTGATTTTTCTATTGACCGAAAAAGCCCCTGCTGATTTACCCCACCGCAAGCTCAAGATTGATTTTCGCCCACATGTTCAGATTGCTAAGCAGTTTGCCAACTGGTTAGAGCGAATGATAGAACCCGTGGCGGAAGATCGATTTCTGTCAGCCGAAGAAGCATTAGCCGTCTTGCAGGGCGAAAAGGAATTCACCCGTTCAGCAACAACAAAATCCCGCCGACCTGCGGACAGTCCTATTACCCTAATGAATGATGGAAAGCAACTAATTGTAGAAATTCCACCTGTTTGGTTACGCAGCCAACACAGCAGACTTTTTGCGCTCCTTCCCCTTATTTCAAATGGAATTTTATTGCTGATGATCTGGATGATAATCGCGTCATCCTATTACTTCATCACCCAGCCTGGGTGGCTTCTCTTAGGCATTTATGGGCTGTTCGGGCTGTGGATGTTAGGTACTTTCCTATTTAGCGCTACATTCCGCATAAAGTTAGTGATTGACCAGCAGAATTTCCGATTGCAGCGGTGGTTATTGGGCTGGTGCTACCAGAAAGTTCAGGGACGGACAGAGGAGATTAGCCTGGTAGAACTAAAGGGCATTGGTCTATCAATAAACAAAGCACCGATCACAGTCTGTACGCTGAGGTCGAGGTTACGCCAGCATCGGTTTGGCTCATTTCTGACGGAGCCAGAGAAAGCATGGTTAGTGACGGAAGTCAAGATTTTTTTAGAAAAACAGCAAACCGTTGAGACGCAAAAGATTCCTGCTTCAGAGGCTTAGCTTAACCCCACATTCTTTCCCTCGACTGGCACAATCGGTTTTTACGCAATTGGAAATTGAAAATTAGTAACCTATACTACATAGACTACGTAAAAAACTCTTTCCATTACCCATTACCCATTACCAATGCATTACGTAGTGTGACACTTCAAGGTGCGGAATGTGGGTTAACGCATTGGAATATCTTGCCAGTCGTAGGCGTCTGAATCAATTCGTAGAGCCTTGAGGAGTTCCAGCAGATTGCGACCTGCATATCCCACAGCTAGCGGTGATTTGCCTCTGAGCAGTGGCAGAATCTTACTGAGTTCCTGACCGATACGGCTGTCGTCGCAGCGAAACATCATCTTTAGACCATCCTTAAACCGTGTCAGCATCCGGGTAGGGGCGTATGGCAATACGCCATTACTATAAAGGTGGCTTGGCGACTGAGGCTTGAGTAGTGAATGGTTTCTCAAGAGCTTGAATTGTTCAATATCTTGATTCTCAAGCACTGCATCAATCTCGTCGAGAGCCTGTTCGACGAATTCCTCGATCGCATATTTCATCACAAGCGGCTGCAAGGTGAACAGAGTCTCGTTCGCTTCTGTCGTTTCCTCTACCAGCGTAGGCGTAGCCTTGTCGATTAGACATCGCCGCTCTAGAGATGCTAACGCTTCCAGTAATTGCGATCGCGTCGGAGGTAACAACAAGTCTGCTCGTAATCTGGACAACGAGATGGGTTCGCGCTCAATTGCCAGCCAATACACCACCTCCTTTTCCAAATCTGAGAGACGACTTACCTGTTCCTTGAGGAGTGTACGCAAGCGATCGCCCAGCACTAAAGTATTTTGCTTCAAAAAGCTAGCAATATTCCCATTGAAGACCTCTTGAATCATCGTTGTAATAACTTTTAGAGCTAATGGATTACCACCGTAGAGATCGATCAGTTCTGTCAGACCCATTTCAGAACCAGAGAAACCTTTATCCTTGAAGATATTTTTAGCATCCTCTGCCTGCAAGCCTTGCAGTGGCAGTGAACGGACAGGTAAGCTTTGCCCTTCAAATGCCCCAATTTCTTCGGGTTTCTCACGAGAAGTCAGCAAGATACAACTTTGATGACGTTCGCCACCAACTCGCCGCAGTAACTCACCATAGCCCTCGTATCCCTCCTGGTAATGTCCGTGGCGGGGACGAAACTTGCCCTCGCTAGTGCGGAAAATTGCCTCGGCTTCATCCAGAATCACCAGACAGCGCTTTTGACGCAGGTGATTGAGTAGTTGAGAGATACCCTGTTGAATGTCCTGGGATGAGAGAGTTTCCTGTCCTTGGGAGAGAAATTCGAGTAAGCTGCTTAACAGGGTTTGAATAGGCGGAGCTGACTTGAGACTTCGCCAGACCAAAAACTCAAACTGCTTTTGAATTCGGTCTGCCAGCATCACCGCCAGCGTGGTTTTGCCAATCCCGCCCATGCCTAACAGTGCTACCACTTTGCAACGGTCTTGCACAATCCCTTGCTCTAGCTGCCTCAGTTCTTCACTGCGTCCATAGAAACTAGAGACCTCTGGCGCTTCTCCCCAATCTTGCAATCCTATCAGCTGGCCTAACCCTTGAAGAGCGTTTTTCTGTTCCTCCAAAGCCAGATAAGCTTTCTGTTGAGCTGGTCTATCTTGCCCGGTTTCTTCTGATTTCTCACCTGCCACTTTTTTGGACTTTTCCGGTCGGTGACGCTCCCACTCTACATCAAACCGCTTTAGGTTTGCTTCTGTATCATGTCGTCCGTGCCAAAGCTTCAGTGTAAAGTGCCAGTCTTCTGACCCCCGCGTTGTTGGTCGGTTGTCTTCCAGAATCTCTACAAAGTCTTCCAGCCGATGGAGCGCTTCTTTAATTTGCTCGTTATTTAACTTGCCGTCGTGTGGATTTAGGGCTGTTAGTTCTTCCAAGAACTTTACCTTTGTCCGAACAACCAGCCGGTTTTCTGTCTGCCAGTTGAGTTGAATCTTTAGGCGCTCTCCGTCCTCCAATTCGTCATTAGCGTAGGCCAGCAAAGCCTCTAAAAGACGTTTTGTCCGCTTTTTCGCTTGAGGACTATAGTTGGGTCTCGCCATCGACTCTGTCCAAAAATTAAACTTAAATTCGGGTAAATCCCCTAATTTGAGTTTAATTGCACCGACCTGCTGAGCCTGACTCTTATGCTGAATTTCTCCCTCTCTCGCTCTCTCCCCCTCTTTTAGAGAATAAGGGGGTTATTAAAACGGATTTGGTATCACTGTCCACTGGTCACTGTTTTTGGTCAACCCTGCTGAAACTCAGGGAACGCACAAATGCCTAGAGCCATACAGTAGCTGAAATTCTGTAATTTAATCACTCGGTAAAATTTTAAAGATTGTATAATTATTAACCAAAAATCTCTCTGCCAATTTCTTCGCTAGATGACAATAGGTAATAGCGCTAACATTTGTGTTTTTGTCTATTGAGCGGAGACTGACCCATGTACGTCTATCGCACCTCTCAGTTCAACGACAAGGCAGAGCGGTACGGTATTCAAGCTCGCATCGATGACCTGTGCGCTGAACTGGAGACTCAGAGAATTGATGAGGTGCAGGCACGTTTTGAGAGGGTCTATCCCTACTTAAAGCGCCGAATTCTAAACCGGAGACTTATTGCACGCATCCGTCGAGTGGATGACGAGCAACTACTTTGCTTGCTCGATATCTTTAAGCGCGGCGATAACGACTATGAACAGTTTCTGGAAGCGCCCGTCGAATACGGCAGAAGCTATCTCGAACCTCAACTCAACGAGCAACTACTCCGAGAGTGGCTGCAAGACCAAACAGTCCAGCAGCGCCAAGTCCAGCAACTCCCGGAACTACCGCCCACACTGCGCCCCTGGCTAGAACCTCCCGGTTGGGAGATGGAAACGTTTACAGAGGACTGGGTGATCTACGAAAGCGAAGAATGGGTAACGCGCTTCAGAGAGCGCGAAATTCAAAACGCTTGGGAAACTTATTACCAAATTGTTGCGGGAATTAGAGAGCAAACCCATCACGCCCAAGAGTTTCCCGATTGGCTCAATGTGAAGCTGTGTGGCGAGAATAATCATTATGTGCTATACAGCCAGCTGGAAACCCCGGACACCGCAGTCGGGGGAGTGTTATTTCTGCTGGCTCCCTTTAATCACAAACCATCGATTGCAGAGATTACCCAGGTGGGATTAGCAACCGCCTTGTTTAATGGCTCTGGAGTGGGGAGTGAGAACGAAGAAACTAACGTAACGGTCGAATCTTCCCAATCCTGGAGCGTTAGCGATCGCACAATGGCGACCGAAGAGCTAGAGAGGCCAAGCCCAGCAACCCACAACATCCTAGCTCAGCAAGTGAGTCTCTATGACTTGACCCCCTTTGCCCGACGTTCCTATCCCTCCTATTTACTGGCTGATGAACAAAGTTGGCTGGCGATTGAGCGAGGGAGAGAGGCAAATCTCGCTCTTTCTACCGAAGAAGAGCAAATTCTCAAGTCAGTTTCCACCTCAGCACCGGGAACTGGCTCCCTACCTCTATTCATCAATGGACGAGCAGGTAGCGGCAAGTCTACCATGCTGCTTTATCTGTTTGCCGACTACTGCTACCGGAAATACTACAACAAGCAAGGACGCCGCCGCGCCGAACCTCTCCCTGGTGAGCCGTTGTTTCTTACCTATAACGAGCGGTTACTAGAGGTTGCCAGAGATGGAGTAAATACGCTGCTCACATCCCATCACCGCTTTGTGGCAGAGAGGAGCCAGGGGAATGAGCAACAGAGCATTGATCACTTCTTCCAACCCTTCCAGAAATTCCTGTTTAGTTTGCTACCACCAGTAGAACGCGATCGCTTTGACCTGGAAAAATACATTTCCTTCCATCGCTTCAAACAACTGTATCAGGGAAAAAGTCCCTCTGAATCACTCAGCAAAGCCGTTCTCCACCTTCCTCAAGCGCGACGCTATTCACCAGAAACTTGCTGGCACGTCATCCGCAGCTTCATCAAAGGTTATGGTTTTGAGGAGTGCATGACTCCCGAAGATTATCAGGAGGAAGTGCCACGAAAAGAACGCACGGTCTCCCTTGAAAAATTTCAAGGTATTTACGATACCATCTGGGAACGTTGGTATAAGCGCATTACCCAAGAGCAAGGCTACTGGGACGACCAGGATCTGATTGCCAGAGTTCTCGAACTCAAGTGCTACCATCCTGAGTACACAGCAATTTTCTGCGACGAAGCTCAAGACTTTACAAGGCTGGAGCTTCAGCTGATTATGCGGCTGTCTATGTTCTCCCAATATCATCTGGGTTACCAGCCGATTCATAGCCTACCCTTTGCCTTTGCTGGAGACCCCTTCCAGACCTTGAACCCAACAGGATTCCATTGGTCTAGCGTTCAGGCTGTATTTGATGCAGAAGTGATTACGGCACTAGACCCCGCCTCACAATTAAAGCTAGTGATTAATTTCCAGGAACTTGCCTTTAACTACCGCTCCAGTCCACCGATTGTTCAAGTCACCAATTTAATTCAGCTGTGGCGTCATGTTTTGTTTGACATTCATGAACTCCAGCCTCAAACACCCTGGCAGCAAGGCAACTTCCCTGAACCCCAAAAGTTCATCCTGAACCAGAACATTACCACCGAGCAACTTGCAGCCTACATCAAGGACACCATCATTATCGTTCCTTGTGAAGATGGCGAAGAAGCGGCTTATGCTCAGGCAGATGAGGTACTCTCTGCCATTTTCCCCCAGCAAGGGAGAGGGGGTTCAGGGGAGAATTCCCAATTCCCAATTCCCAATTCCCCAGCACCGCTCAAAAATGTCTTGAGTGCGATTTCGGCTAAGGGATTGGAATTTAAAAAGGTTATTCTTTACAAGTTTGGCGAAGAGTGCAACCGCAGCGTCTGGAATCTCAAGAGCCAAGGTATAGACCAGAGAGTGAAGGTAGAATACTTTTTCAACAAGCTTTATGTTGCCGCCAGCAGGGCAACAGAACACTTGTTTGTGGTGGATTCGGAAAAAGGAGACCGCCAACTGTGGCAATACGCCAGTGACGAAGCTCTATTGCAGGCGATGCTGAAGTACGCCAGAGCAAGCGATCGCTGGGAGAATAGTGTTCAAACTCTCAGCCCTGGTACTACCAAAACGGCTCAGGAACTGCGCGAAGATGACCCCCGCGCGATCGCGACTGAGTTCGAGACGAAGGGATTAAACTCACAAAACCCAGGTTTGCTCAGACGCGCCAGACAGTTCTACAGCGATCTCGGCGACACTGCCAAATCCGACTTTTGTGAAGCTTGGGCGCTCAAGTTTGAAGAGCAGTTTAGGTCTGCCGGGAGCCTCTTTGTCCAGTTGGGTGAGTCAGATGAGGCTTGGGAGTGCTTCTGGCAGGGGATGTGCTGGTCCGAATTAGTCGCTTGGTACGACCAGCACGCTGGTGGGGGCACAATTAATTCCCCTCGTAAGACACTAGAACGTTTCCTCGCAATCTTTATGGTTGCTGAAACACACAATTTAGAGGCTATAAACAACTTCACGCCATTTCTCCGGGATACCCTGGCGAACAATCTTTCAGAAGATAGCCGCTTGAGCAAGCAATGGAAAAAGGCTGTAGAGGAGTATGCGAATCGCATTGAAGCACTATTAAATGTTCCAAACCTCAAGCCGGATGAGTGGCAACAGTTTGGGGAGGTTTTGCAAGCTTTAGAGTCAGCTGGGAACAACGGACTCAATCTACTGGCGGCTGAGTGTTATTACCGCGCCGAAAACTTCAGCGAAGCCGTGCGTCTCTGGGAAGCTTGTGGTGCAACCCAAAAGCCTGAGTATAACCGGGCAAAAGCTATTCGGCTAGATATGCCTGAGGGTTTGGAGTATCTGGCGCAGGCTGGGGAATATGAGGGCATCATCACCCAGTGGGAGCAGGCGGGAAAACCACGCGATCGCCGTTGGCTCCAATACGTCGCACCCGCCCTGGAAACAAAGCATCACTACCAACGAGCTTTCGTTGTCTATATTTGGTTAGATGAATGGGTCAAGGTCAAAGAATGCTTTGAAAGGGCAAGCCAGGGAGCAACTCAAATCAAACTCCTAACCGTTCTCTTGCAGTATTTCTACCGCAAAAAGTGCTGGCTCGACGCCCTAGAAGCCGTCGAAAAGTATCTGCCTACAGTTAGTGGTTCTGATGTAAAAAAAGCCGCTTTGAAGTTTGATGTTATTTATGAACTTGCTTGCTCACAATTAAAGCCAGATGACATTCCAAAAGAGCAGCGTAAACGCTATGCAAAATTCCTCAAAGAACAAATTTTATCAACTTCTAATTGGCAGCAGTATCTCTTGATACAGCAAGTAGGAGTTGCCCTGGAAAAAATTGGTTCCCTTGTAGAAACTCTTGAATTCTACGAGCAATTTCTCTCTCACCCTGACCAGGAAATCTCTCAGTTTGCACGAGAGCGATGGATTGCCACCAAGAAGAAGCAAGAGGAATATACCAGAAAGCAGGGTCAAATTGACAAAGCGTCAAAAAGCCACTCAGAACTGCTCAAAAAAGCTCGTAGCTGGGCAATTCCTCAAAAGTCTGTGCCACTTGACCCCCCACAAGCACCGAGAGAGCGCCCCACACCCCCAATTCCTGAGTCTACTTCTACCTCGACAAATCAATCAAAGTCAGCAATCACGAAACTTGTAATTAAAGGATTGCCGAGTGGAACAAAAGTAGAGCAACTAGAGGATGGGGTTGTCAGGTTCGGGGTTCGTCACCTAGTGATCAAAGTAATGAGGCACGGCAAGCAGGTTCTCATTACTGATGCTCTCACCAGTCGGGAAGTCCGAGTCGATTGGGGACAATGTAAGGTCAATATTGGGGAAGCAACAGTAGAAGCTGCTGGCGGGAACCAGTTATCATTTGCACTTGCGGCAAGTGCGTTTAGTGGCAGCTTAGTCTGTGATGGTAAAAAGCCCCGCTTGGAACTGGATGTCCAAGGTTGCCTAAGCAAAATCTCTATAGAGTTATAGGTAATGGGTAATCGGTAATGGGTAATCGGTAATGGGTAATTGGTAAGTGGTAATCGGTAATCGGTAATCGGTAATGGAAAGACTTTTTTACCTAGTGTATGTAGTAGAGGTTACTAATTTTCAATTCCCAATTGCGTAAAAACCGATTGTGCCAGTCGAGGGAAAGAATGTGGGTTTAATTATTTCTCTGTCTGATTCTATTTCTTTCCACTTTGCAATCCCGACCTTTGTCTTCACTACCATTGTCGATCTTGTTTTGATTTCTGCACTGCTCGTAGGTAATTTGCGCTGCCGAGTAATTGGGGAGTTGCTCCAGTTTTTCCCCAGCTTTGTTGAAAAACTCTTGAGCTTCTTTATTCTTACCCTGGCTCCTCAAAATTTGTGCTTTAAGGTATAGTACTTCTGGGTTGTTAGGTGTCAATTTCAGGGCACGCTCCACAGATTCCATTGCCTTAGGATACTGTTTCAAATCACGATAGCCCAGAGCAATGCCACGATAAGCCAAGTAAGAGGGAGATGCATATTTTTCTAACCTTTCAATTGCCTGAGCTGGGTCAGAAAATGGCAAATTAACGGCTAACATCAAGTCCATGTAGCCTGTAATCAAGTTCAACTCTGGGTCATTGGGGTCACTTTTTTTCGCCTCGTCTAGATATTGGAAGACTTTCTGCAATTTGCTCAACGCTCCTACAGGTCCATCCTTTTTGAAGTTGTAAGTCCCTTCTAAAAAATGACCCACCGCTGTGTAAAGATTACCGCGCAGGGGGTCAGTGGGAATCAGTTTTTGTGAAGTTTCCAGAGTTTTGGAGGCGTAGCTCTTCAGGTTGTCAAAATCTTGATTAGTGTAAGCCAAAGCCCCCAGCATGGCATAAGTTAGGGGTTCATTGGGTTCACTAGATGCCGCTTGGCTCAGATAGCCTTGGGCTTGTTTGTAGTTTCCCTCCTTAAATATGGCGTTGAATGCGGCTTCCGTTTTGTCGCCAATCGCGCGAGGATTACTAGGGCGAAAAGGATCGCCAGCAAGAGAGGGCGTCACCCACAGACCGAGTACCACAACCGCTGCACTGGCAAGGGCTTTCACCGTTCGGTTTGGTGCAGGAAACCAATTCGTCATTGTCATTCTCACAAAAAATTATGCTTGATTAAAGTCTGACGATGCGGTTGATTCGAGGTTCCAGCCGGTAAGAGTTTGGAGAATCAAGGTTAAGTTTGTCAAAATTGAGAGGGACTACTGGCTTACGCTATATTGGCAGCTACCGAGCTGGGTTGACTTTGTCTCTTGGCTTCGTGAATCAACCTTGACATCAATCAATAATTGTAGCGATGAGCTTGACGGTATTCGCACTTCGTGTAACTTCCCTAACGCTTTGCTCGTTAACATTAGCGGAACGGCTCCTCCGGAGTTAGCGCCTCCGCAGTGCGATCGCGTCCCAAATCACAAAAAGCCTTTTTCTTGTACGAATTTTGATGCTATATCTCAAAAACCTGACTTACCACCCTCCTGCTACCCCCCTTGCTATCTTAAAAGCTCTCAACCTGGAACTGGCACCGCAAGAACTGGGACTAGTGATTGGTCCGAGTGGCTCTGGCAAAAGCACGTTATTGGAAATTTTGGCAGGGCTAGCAGAGCAAACAGCAGGCGGCATCTTTTGGCGAGATCAGGAACTCATTGCAGAACAGCTCCAACAACTAGCAGGGTTGGTATTTCAGTTTCCAGAGCGGCATTTCTGTGGCGGCACAATTCTGGAAGAATTGCGGATGGGGCATCCGGAGTTGGGTTCAGAGAAGGTTCATGAAGCCTTGGGGGAAGTCGGATTGGCTGATTTATCCCTGCAAGCCGCACCCCATGCCCTGAGTGGGGGTCAGCAGCGACGCCTTGCTCTGGCAGTGCAGCTGATTCGGCAACCTAATATTCTGATGTTGGATGAACCGACAGCGGGGCTAGACTGGTCGATGCGACGACAGTTGGTAAATCTCTTGGCAAAACTCAAGACCCATTGGACGCTCTTGGTCGTTACTCACGATGCTGGGGAATTATTGCAAATTGCTGATAAGTGCTGGACTCTCAACCACGGAGAACTGCAAGCCGTTGACACCGCTAGTCTGGGAACTAAAGCCGCCGAACCACAACCCGCTATTTGAGTTGCCCAACGCTGGGGTTCGGGGGTTCCGGGCAGGCACGGGGGCAGGAGCCCGTACGAAAAATCATTAGACCTCTTGCATAAGTCCAGGTTTAAGAAATGAAACCACAGATGAACACAGATGAACACAGATGGGATATCTGATTTTTGCAAGAGGTCTATTGTTTTGACGATTACTGAACTGATGTTCTAGTCCCCACTCCCCATTTGAGAGTTACGCTAAGAGGCACAAGTTAGTGCTAGAACGTGATGGGTGAAACTGAAACGTCGCTGCTGCCTGAGATGGCAGATATGTGGCAGCAAACATTAGGCTGGCAGCCAACTGTCGAGCAGCAGCAACTGTTCCAGCAGCTGTATGAAGGGATACTAGAAGGCAACCGCCATCTAAATTTGACCCGGATTACAGCTTTGGAGGAGTTTTGGGAAAAGCATTTGTGGGATTCTTTACGGGGAGTTTTGAGTGAGGCGTCTCGTTTGGAGAGTCGGGAGTCTGAGTTCAAAGTGATAGATATTGGGACGGGTGCAGGGTTTCCGGGCATTCCTGTTGCGATCGCATTTCCCTACTACTTTGTTACCTTACTCGATTCCACTCGCAAGAAAATTACTTTTCTTGAAACGCTGCTAGCTAAACTGGGCATTAAAAACGCCACGACATTAACTGGTAGAGCAGAAGCGATCGCTCTGGCAGCACAGCACCGGCAGCATTACGATATTGCCCTGCTCAGAGCTGTTGCCCCAGCAACCGTTTGTGCCAATTATGCGCTGCCACTGCTGAAAACTGGTGGTTTAGCTATCCTCTACCGGGGTCATTGGACAGATGAGGAGACGCAAGCTCTAAAACCAGTTGTTGAAGAGTTAGGCGGGGTAATTGAGTCAATTGAAGGCTTCACGACGCCAATCAGCAACAGCATCCGTCACTGCGTGTACTTACGCTCTTGCTCACCCACAAAGGAAGTACCAATTAGAAAGAAAGACGGAACAAGAAAATAGGTTTCTTTCTTTTCCATTCTGCCGATACATTTTTGCTTCCTTTTACTCTGCATGAAAACAATTTCTTCCTTATCTTCCCTCCCCTTCTAGGGTTGAGTAATTACAACCACAGACTGACTCTGTGTTTGCCGATGTCCCCCTTTAGATCGGTGTAAGTCGTTACGTCTGGTTGTTACATTGGCTACAGATAACAAACCGCACTAACTGGGCGTTAATTCAGCCATTTTGGGACAAGGGAGATAATCATGATTGATAATAACCAGCCTTTTGATATTAATAATAAGCCTGACGAGATTGTTGAACTCGTTCCGGAGCAACTTGCTAAACACGACGAAAGTGCTGACCTCGTTAAAGATCAACCTGGTAGTCATCCAGTAGCCACAGCGATTGGTGCCGCTGGTGGTGGAGTAGCGGGAGCAGCGATCGGTAGATTAGTTGGGGGTCGAGTTGGAGCGGCGATTGGTGCCGTAACGGGTGCAGTAGCAGGTGGTATAACTGGTAATGCGGCAGCTGAGAGTCTTGACCACACTGTTGAAGGTGTAGTGGACGCAGTAAAAGATGTTGTTGAGGAAGTCAAGCCTTCTGTAATTCGTACAGTAGATGCTGTCAAGGATACTGTTGAGGAAGTCAAGCCTTCTGTAATTCGTACAGTAGATGCCGTCAAGGAGACAATTGAGGAGACTAAGCCTTCTGTAATCGGTACAGTAGATGCCGTCAAGGAGACAATTGACGAGACCAAGCCTTCTGTGAGAGGTGTTGTGGACTCGGTCAAGGAGACAATTGACGAGGCTAGACCTTCTGTAGTCGGTACAGCAAACGCCGTAAAGGGTGCTGCTGAAGATGTCAGACCATCTGTCGTAGATGCCGTAAAGAGCGCCTCTGAAGATACCAAGTACACGGTAAAAGGTGTCGCCAACTCTGTACAAAGTGCGGCGGCCCAAGCAAAACCTTCTGTTGTAGATGCTGTTAAGAGTGCATCTGAGCAAGCTAAGTCCTCTGTAAAAAGTGCGGCTAACTCACTAAAGGGTGCTGCTGAGGATGTCAGACCATCTGTCGTAGATGCCGTAAAGAGCGCCTCTGAAGATACCAAGT
>CBDTXL010000049.1:0-22063 GCA_965364435.1 uncultured bacterium | reverse complement strand
GATTCGGGAACTAGACCAACTACGCCAGAATGTACTATCAGACATTCTTGAAAATGCGATAAGTTAACTCTTAAGCAAAATCTGACTTTTTACGCCATGTAAAAAAATCAACGCCAGACCTAACCCTCCAGCCCTAGCGCTGGCTTTTCTGCTGAGAAACCTCTGGGCTTTATGTCGATTGTTAACCGATTACTGTTCACTGAGGATGACGTGATTAAAAAGCCAAAACTAAAAAACAGCTTCCGTTTTGAAAAAATTGATTGAGAAGGGATATTTTTATTGTCTGAAAAAGGGTCCGTATTTCTAAGCGATCCTTTGTACCAAAAGTTAATTTCTTTGCTTGATGGCAAGCGAACTCAGGAGGAAATTGCTAGCCTACTCAGCAACGAACTACCAGAGGCTTATATCTTTTATGCTCTCATGGAGTTGGAGCACAAGGGATTGATTATTGAGAATGAACCTGTATTAGACCCCAACGTTGCCTTATTTTGCGAGTCTTTGCTGGTCGATCCTAAAGAGGCAGAGAAGCGATTGCAATCGACTCGAGTTACAGTAACAGCCTTGGGTTCCTTGTCCGGCAATAATTTGATTGAAAGGTTAGAGCAATTGCAGATCCAAGTTGCCAAGGATGGAGATATTGAAGTTATTTTAACAGAGGACTATTTACGAGAGGAATTAGCAGCAATTAACCGAGTTAACCTCGAAAAATCTCGTCCTTGGATGTTGATTAAACCCGTCGGGACTCTGCTTTGGATCGGCCCGATCTTCCAGCCTGAAAAAACTGGATGTTGGGAATGTTTAGTGCAGCGATTGCGAAATAATAGACCCTCGGAAGGATTTATCCAGCGACGCAGAGATAGCCTTTCCCCTTTAACCCCTCCCCTGGTCGATCTGCCAACTACTCAGCAGATGGCTCTGTCGATGGCGGCGAATGAAATTCTCAAATGGATTCTCCAAGGAGAAAATCGACGACTGGAAGGGTTCATGGCAACCTATGATACCGTATCTCTAGCTCTTCAAAATCACGTTCTTGTCAAACGCCCTCAATGTCCCTGTTGTGGATACCTCAAACCCCAACGCGATCGCCCTTTACCCGTCATCCTCGGCCGTCGCCAGAAAAAATTTACTAGCGATGGTGGCCATCGTTCCATGACCCCCAAGGAAACGTTAGTGCGCTATCAACAGCATCTCAGTCCCCTATTGGGAGTCGTGCGTTCTTTGGAAAAGCTGCCCTACGATTGTAACGGTCTGGCTCATATCTATACCGTAAAGCATCATTGGGCCTCGATGTTTGACGATCAAGTTAATTTGCAAAAAAATATTGGGGGGAGAAGTTCTGGAAAAGGCAGAACTGAGGCTCAAGGCAAAGCGAGCGGTTTTGGGGAAGCGATCGAGCGATATTCCGGCATTTTTCAAGGCGATGAAGTTAGGATCGAGAGCAGCTACCAAAAATTAGGCGATCGCGCAATTCATCCCAATGCTTGCTTGAATTTCAGTCAGGCTCAATATGATAATCGAAAAAGCTGGAATGCCCAGTGTACCGATCCGTTTCAGAAAGTCCCGGAACCTTTTGATCAAGTTAGGGAAATTGAGTGGACTCCGGTTTGGTCTTTAACCCAGCAAGACTTTAAATATTTACCCACAGCTTATTGTTATTTTGGCTATCCCAAGCCTTCCAATCCTGACTGTTGGGCAAATACCAATGGCTGTGCGGCGGGGAACACCCTAGAAGAGGCGATTTTACACGGATTTTTGGAATTGGTGGAGCGAGATAGCGTTGCGTTGTGGTGGTACAATCGCCTGCAAAAGCCGAAAGTCGATTTAGAGAGCTTTGACGAGCCTTATTTTCCAGCCATAACTGATTATTACCAATCCCTCGGATGGGAACTTTGGGTCATTGATATTACGGGAGATTTGAATATTCCCACTTTTGCTGCAATTTCTCGGCGATGCGATTGCCTTTGGCACCGCCCCTTGGGCGATCGCGAGATAGAAGATCTGATTTTCGGATTTGGGACTCATTTCGATCCCAAGCTAGCCATACAAAGAGCGCTAACAGAAGTCAGTCAAGTGCTTCCGGCGGTTTTGAATGGCAATCCCGACGGGACGACTCGATATGCACTCTCGGCTGAATCTCATCTATTGCACTGGTGGAAAACAGCAACCTTGGAAAATCAGCCTTATTTAGTCCCCGATCGCCACATTGCCCCGAAATGCAACTCTGACTATGCAATCATTTGGCATGAGGATTTCTTAGAAGATATTGCCTACTGTCAGAATCTTGTCGAGAAAAAAGGCATGGAAATGCTGGTTCTCGACCAAACCCGCCCCGATATCGGCTTAAGTGTGGTTAAAGTCATCGTTCCAGGTTTACGGCATTTCTGGAAGCAATGGGGTTCAGGACGACTGTATGATGTTCCCGTCCAAATGGGTTGGCTTGATAAACCGTTGACGGAGGAAGAATTGAACCCAATTCCTCTATGGATGTAACGATTAGGTGTAGGGTTATGTCCGCTCATGCTAGACCAGCAACAGCCATTGACAACCTCAACTGAAGTTGAGACCCCCCCACTGCTTGTATATAGCGGATTCGGCAATAGCGATCGCATAGTCTAAGAAAATTGCTATGGGAAATGCTTCACAGATACCACCAAAGGGACTGGCGGCAAAATTCTCGGTGAAAAGAGATGAAGAACCCATTGCTATCTGCGTCTGACTCTTGACATCTCTCCTAGGGGTGATTTACAATCCGCTGGAATATATACTAAAAGACCGATCAGGGATTAAGAGTTATTGACTCGGTCAAATGTCCCTAAGCCGAAATGTACTTGGGAGAGTGGGAAGTCCTTCCCTCGCTGAATGATTAGCCTGCCTCCTTCCAGAGTTCAAACGTCATTCAACTCTCTTGCCGGGAGGCGGACAGCTCATTTGCGGTTAGTAGTGCCACAAAGGGGAGTCGTGTACTATCCTGATGCCTGCTGGAATTGAACAAAGCCCAGGCGTTTGGGGCAAGTGTGGGGGAGTGTCTCCTGAAAAATAGATTCCTATTGTAGTGCAGGCGATCCGGTCTATCTAGTGGCTGTTACTCAGGACTTATTTTCTGCTGGAATTCGAGAGGGGACGATTTGTTTCAAAGGTTTATCGACCATCAATGGGGTTACACCTCCAATTAATAAATTATGTTAAATTCTCAAACCCTTAGTACCTCGTGCCTGCCAGGTGGCGCTGAAGAGTTTTGGCAGCTATGGCAGTGGATGGGGGAACCCGATTGATTAAGTCCGGAATGTTTAACACTCTCTATTCGCCATGCTAAACGGTTATCGAATCATTGTGCCGGAGGCGATCGCTTCCACAGTCGTTTTGCCCTCCACGCCTGTTCTCACCCTATGGAACAGATGATGGCATTATTAGCCTTAATTGAAGGAGGCGTTTTAGAAAATCATCCTCAACTCAGGGTGGGATTTCTTGAATCTGGTTGCGGTTGGTTGCCTTACTGGTTGTGGAGACTTGATCGCGAGTATGAAGACTTACGATGGGAAGTAAAAGATCGGGATACTCATTATATCACGTCAGGTTGTATCTGTCTTGTATATAAAAGCTGCTAATGGCTATAGAGAATAAAATAAAAAAATATGTTAAAAAAGCCAAGGTTTAAAAACTGTTATAGAGCCGAAGCTGTAGATGATGAGGGAGTATTTATTTTTTCGGAGAGAGATTCTTTTTTGTTAAGTGAAGAGCGGCTGTATCAGCTATTAATTCCTTTAATTGATGGGAATCGTACAACGGAAGAAATTATTGACGAAATGACATTAAATTTGCTACCGGAAAAATTTTCATTTCAGGTGGCGATAGAGATCGGAGTGAAAGTTCACTATGCTCTGATGGAGATGGAAAAGAAGGGCTATATCGTTGAATGTGACCAAGAGCTAGGAACTCAGTTAACAACATTCTGCGAAACTTTAAATATTCATCCTCAAGAAGCCAATCGCCGATTGCAAACGACCAAAGTAGCGGTAGAAACCTTTGGCTCTGTTACTTCCTCAGCGTTTATTTCCACTCTAGACTCCTTGCACATCCAAGTATCTGATGAAGCCGATATAACAGTAGTCTTGACAGATAGCTATCTCCAAGAAGATCTTGATACGTTTAACCAACAAGCCCTAGAAACATCACGTCCTTGGATGTTGGTAAAACCCGTGGGAACGATTCTTTGGATTGGACCGATATTTTATCCCGGTAAAACGAGTTGTTGGGAATGTCTAGCACAACGCTTGCGAGGGAACAGTCCCGTTGAAGAGTTCGTTCGCAGACGTAAGGATGTTGCTTATCCTCTAAATCCCCCGTCTTATTCCTTGACATCCACTAACCAAACCGCTGTAGGAATGGCGGCGACAGAAGTTTTGAAGTGGATTTTACTAGACAATAAACGGTTAGAAGGAATCATCGTTACCCACGATACTCTCTCTTTAGAAACCCAAAATCACATCGTAGTAAAACGTCCTCAATGTCCGAAATGCGGACAGGAGGTATTTAGAAATGCAAAACCTCAACCCGTTATTTTAGGAAGGCGGAAAAAAAACTTTACGGCAGAGGGCGGACATCGTTGTGCTTTACCTCAAGAAACCCTGAGAAAATACCAACACCACATTAGCTCGATTACAGGAGTTGTGCGAGGATTAGAAAAATTATTTATGGGTTCAAATGAGCTAACTCATACGTATTTAGCTAGACATCATTTCGCTACGATGTTCGATGATTTGAATGCTTTACGGCAAAATCTGGGTGGTAGAAGTGCAGGGAAAGGTAGGAGTGATATACAAGCACGAGTCAGTGGTTTTTGTGAAGCCATTGAGAGGTATTCCGGTGTCTTTCAAGGAGATGAGATTAGGGAAAAAGCAAGTTACTATAAACTTGGAAAGCGAGGGATTCACCCTAATGCTTGTATGAATTTTAGTGCGGCGCAGTATGAAAACCGTCAGGAATGGAATGCAAGTTGTGAGGGCTGGTTTCAAAAAGTGCCAGAACCTTTTGATGAAGAGAGAGAAATAGACTGGACTCCAGTTTGGTCTTTAAGCACTGAAGAATTTAAGTATTTGCCCACGGCTTACTGTTATTATGGCTATCCCAAATCCGAAAAACCGGATTGTTGGGCGGACTCCAACGGGTGTGCTGCTGGTAATACTTTGGAAGAGGCAATTTTACAGGGATTTTTGGAATTAGTGGAGCGAGATAGCGTTGCATTGTGGTGGTATAACCGCCTCCGAAAACCTGGGATTGATTTAGATAGTTTTGACGATCCTTATTTCCAAGCTCTGAAAAGATATTACCAAGCTCTCAATCGTGAACTCTGGGTTTTGGATCTGACTAGCGATTTGAAAATACCTACTTTTGCGGCGATTAGTAGAAGAAGAGAACGTGAGGTAGAAGACATCGTGCTGGGCTATGGTACTCATTTTGACCCAGCGATTGCCATCCAAAGAGCGCTAACTGAACTTAACCAGGTACTTCCTTCGGTGTTATTAGCGAATGCTGAGGGGAGTACGCAATACGCTCCTTCTGCCGATCCCTTAGCGGTAGAATGGTGGAAAACCGCAACAGTGGAGCAGCATTCTTATTTGCTTCCTGATAAAAATATTGCCCCGAAAGTGCCTGCTGATTATCCTCAACTTTGGAGTGACGATTTGCGCGAAGATGTCATCAACTGCAAGCAAATTGTTGAGAAACAGGGTATGGAAATGTTGGTTCTAGACCAAACCCGTCCGGATATTGGACTGAAAGTTGTTAAGGTGATTGTTCCAGGAATGCGGCATTTTTGGAAACGTTTGGGTCAGGGAAGGCTTTATCAAGTTCCTCACAAAATGGGTTGGCTGAAAGAGTCACTCATGGAAAATCAACTCAATCCTTTTCCGATGTGGATGTAATAAAATTAAAAGCTAAATTGAGGATAAAGCTATGCTAAATGGATATCGGATCATTGATGCAGATTCTCATATATGGGAGCCGATAGATATGTGGACAAAGTATCTGGAACCTGCATTTAAACCTTTTGCACTGTCGCCAGATATGACAATCGGAGGAGAAAGCATTTATTTCAAATTGTCTGATCAAGTTTCCGCGCAATGGTCTCAGGAAATTGCGGTTAATTACCCTGCTGCTAGTCTAGCTGGCTTCGATGCGGAGTCTCATGTCCGGGCGATGAAGCAAATGGGGATTGATGTGTCGTGGATTTATCCGAGTTATGCTCTGTGGATTTTAGCGATCGATACGATGACACCGCAATTAGCAGGAGCATTTGCTAGAGCTTATAACAATTGGTTAAGGGATTTTTGCAGCTACGATCCTCAAATTCTCAGAGGAGTGGGAGTGGTTAATCTTCATGCTCCTGAAGAGATGGTAGCAGAATTGCGGCGAATCGCTGATTTTGGCTGGAAAGCGGTGTTTTTGCGCCCTAACCCAGTTAAAGGGCGGTTGCTTAGTGACTCGGCTTACGAGCCATTTTGGAGTGAGTGTGAGGAGTTAGGAATTGCGATCGCTATTCATGAAGGTAGCCATTCTCGTTTGCCAACTGTAGGCGCTGATCGATTTCAAACTCGTTTTGCTCTACACGCTTGCTCTCATCCAATGGAACAGATGATGGCGCTTTTAGCATTAATTGAAGGCGGTGTATTAGAGCGTCACCCTAACATGAGAGTCGCTTTTTTAGAATCTGGCTGCGGCTGGCTACCCTATTGGCTGTGGCGACTGGATGAAGAGTATAAAAACCTACACTGGGAGGTGACAGACAACGTGAAAATGAAACCGTCTGAGTATTTTCGTCGCCAGTGTTTTATCTCTATTGAGCCATCTGAGCCTTATCTATCTGAAACCATTCAATATATCGGCACGGATAGTTTAATGTTTGGTTCTGACTACCCCCATGTAGACCACAAACCAGACATTATTGAGGAAGTGGTGGCTCTTGAGGAACGTTTATCGAAGGAAACGGTACAGAAGATTTTGTGGAATAATCCGGCTCAGTTTTATGGGATTGAAGCGTAGGTACGCTCACATCCAAAAAATGAGATTTTTGGATTTTAATTTTCTGTTTCAACAGACTATTTAAAGAGAGAACTACTCCTGAAAATGATTATTAAAGATTCGCAAAACTTGTTACCTCTTGCAATCCCAGACCAGGAAGGATTCGCGGGAATGGTGCTGGAAATACCACCTCACGGCATTCCCTTGCACTCCAAAAGTATTGAGCGTCTCCTCGAAGCGGTTCGCTCAGGTCAGGAAATTGTCCTCTTCCAACCCAAACTTCCTGTTACCTCAGAATTGGGATTGTCTCCCTATCCCATTCTTGCTTATATGTATCCTGAAACTTTAAGTCAGAAATTAGCACCCTTTTTCCAAGAACTTGCCACGCGCTCGCCTAACCCAAATAATCTTCCTCCTAAATTTACAGTCATTAACCAAATCGATAGAGAAGAAGTTTTATATTACTTTGCCGACTATTACGGAAAGGCAGCAAAACCGACATTCGTGCGAGCCGTTATTGGCAATACGTGCAATCTGAAATGCGTCATGTGTCCCTATCACAGTCCTGTGATAAAACCTACTCACAAAACCAATTTTTTCCAAGGAAATCGAGCGATGTCTTGGGAAATGATGGAACGATTTGCACGGGACTGCGGGGCTTTTGGCACATCGGTGTTAATCGGGAGCGTTGAAGAGCCTTTATTGCATCCCAAACTTGTCGATTTTGTTCGTCTGTGTCGTCAAGAAGGCGTTCCTTGGGTTCATATTACGACTAACGGACAGCTATTGAATGAAGACTGTTCGCGATCGCTCCTCGAAGCAGGACTCACTAGTCTTGATGTTAGTTTAGATGCGGCGGATGCCCAAACCTATCGCCGAATTCGTGGTTCGGACTTTCATCGTGTTGAAGCTAATATTAATACCTTTGTGCACTTGCGCGATCGCCTGAAAATTCCCTGTCACGTCCGAACTTCTTTTGTGAGAAATCCAAACATTTCCCCAGACTCAGAGGAGCAATTTCAACAGCAATGGCTGACTAAAGTTGATAGCGTTTATATGCTAAATGTAGCTGAATACAAAGAAACCAATATGCGTCTCTGCCAGACTAATGAAAAGGCAAGGGATTTAGTGCAATATTATCTGCAACAGTCACAAGGACGTTGGCCTTGTGCATTTCCATTTACAGAAATGGCAGTTTTGCCAGATGGGAGAGTTTATTATTGCATCGAAACCTTATTTCGTTTGGGCTTTGATGGAGAAACTGAGAGTATGGGAGATTACTATCAACAAACCTTGCAAGAAATTTGGCAAGGACACATCTTTCAGCGCTTACGACGAGATTTAATTCTCCATCAGTTGCAGCATCGTCCCGCTTGTCAAGATTGCGAGATGTGGCGATCGCAGGTCATTTTTCACATTCCTCGTGATGAGGTACTCGTAATGGTAACAGAAGTTACGGAAATTCACCAAAAGATTCCTTCTCGATAATTATTTTTTAACAAACGCAAAACTTGACCAATAGAGTTTATTTAGCTTAAGATAATAAATAAGATTTGATTTAGTGAGGAAAATAAAATGTTTAGTTTTGCTCTTCAAGGGAAACAAGTTTCCCAAATGATTGCCTATATATGGTTATGGATAGATAAAGACAATGACCCAAACGAAGACAACAAAAGAAAAGCTGAAATTGCCAAAATGTTAAGAGAGTATTTCGTGAATCCCAATAGTGGTAATGCCGACTTTATAAAAGCTACAAGTTTAGAAGATATCAAAAAAACTTTTGCAGAACGACCTTATGAAAAAGTTAATAACAAGCTGATAAAGTTATTTGGAGCCGATCCTAGGGGTTGCTTGAACGGCTGTTGTGATTGCAGTACAGAAGCAAAATTGCTAATTGAGGTATTCGGAGAAAAACGGGTTCTAGATCCAGACAAATATCTTTCTCCAATGTTCACTCCTAGTGAATTGGGTACAGAACCAGGCAAAGAGGATGCTCCTCACTATGAATTTCGTCTCGATCCCTCTACCTTTGCTGGTTATCTTCGAGATCCTGATTTACAGCGACCTACTGCTTTCCAGTACTATCTTGCTTTTCCTCCACGCCCTCAGATAGGGGTAAATCTAACCGAAGATCACTTGGAAGAATGGATTCGCGATGATAATAATAGAGTAATTTTTCCCAACAACGTCTATATTCCCGTAAGTACTAGCTAGCTCAGAGAGAAACTTTGCTTTTCATCAACATATCTGCTTCTTTTTTGAAGAGAGGAGAGCATTTCCCTCTCTTCAAATTATTATTTGTATAATAATTTTTGTATATTTTTTAACTTGTATAAGAAGTTAATACCAATTCGCAAAAGTCCTAGTACAAAGAACAAACTTACTTCCCCCTTGTCGAGCTGCCTCTTATACTCCTTATTAAGGGAGAAGCCAAAGATGCTTTGCAATTTTTATATCTGGGAGTTGGAGGGTCGAGATGTAGTATTCCCAAGGGAAAATAGTATAATCTAAGGCTAATCTCTTTCTGGGGGCTTGAGATCCAATAAAGACAAGCGGCTATATTTGGTTCGTCTCAATCTATTAAAAAAAATTTTTTCTGTAACTATGAATACTATTCCAGACTATAAATTCGTTAAAAAAATTTATGAGAGTAAAAATTCTTTAGTTTATCGGGCAATTCAATCTTCCAATAAAGGATTTGTAATTGTAAAGATACTTAAAGAAAACTATCCTAATCCCTCAGAGTTAACTCGATATAAGCAAGAGTATGATATCACCAATTCTTTGAGATCAGATAGCATTATCAGAGCTTATGATTTACGCCGATATGAAAATACTCTGGCTATGCTTTTAGAAGACTTCGGGGGTGAATCTCTAGGGTTCCTGATATCCAAGCAACACCAAAAATTTACTATAGAAGAATTTTTACAGATATCCATCAAAATTGTTGAAGGTTTAGAATTTATTCATAGTAACAATATTATTCATAAAGATATTAATCCATCAAACATCGTCTATAATCCTCAAACCAAGAAACTAAAAATTATCGATTTTGGAATTGCAACACGTTTATTAAGGGAAAATCAACTCATTCGCAATCCTAGTCAATTAGAGGGAACTCTACTCTATATTTCTCCAGAACAAACGGGAAGGATGAATCGAGGAATTGATTACCGCACTGATTTTTATTCTCTCGGTATAACTCTGTACGAACTACTAACTCATCGCCTCCCATTTGAAAGCGACGATCCGATGGAATTAATCCATTGCCATATTGCCCAAGCTCCTGTAACTCCCCATCACCTCATCCCTTCCATTCCGTTGATGGTATCTAAAATAATTATAAAATTGTTAGAAAAAACCCCGGAAGAAAGATACCAAAGTGCGTGGGGATTAAAAGCCGATCTAGAAATTTGTCTTAACCAGATATGCAATCGAGGAGACATTGCCGAGTTTTCTTTGCAGGAACAAGATATTTGCGATCGCTTTCACATTCCTGAAAAACTTTATGGGAGAGAAAAAGAAATTACTCAACTTTTATCTATCTTTGAACGAGTCAGCCAAGGGAACGCCGAACTCGTTTTAGTATCCGGTTATTCAGGAATTGGTAAATCGGCATTAGTTAATGAAGTTCAGAAACCCATAGCACGCCAGCGCGGATATTTTATTGCAGGTAAATTCGATCAATTTAGACGAGATATTCCCTATGCTGCTTTCAGCCAAGCCTTCCAAGATTTAATTCAGCAGTTGCTAACCGAATCCGAAACGAGATTACAAAATTGGAGAAAACAAATTTTAGAAGCCTTGGGAACGAATGGTCAAGTAATTATTGATGTAATTCCCGATCTCGAAAAAATTATTGGTAGACAGCCATCTGTTAGTCTACTTGAACCCACTGAGAATCAAAATCGATTTAACTTATTATTTCAACGATTTATTAACGTTTTCACTCAGCAAAAACATCCTTTAGCTATTTTTCTGGACGATTTACAGTGGGCAGATTTACCGTCTCTCAAATTAATAGATGTGTTGATGATCAGTCTTAAAAATCAATACTTATTAACAATTGGAGCTTATCGAGATAATGAAGTTAATATCACTCACCCTTTAATGCAGACTATTGAGCAACTCGAAAAAAACAGGATTGCAATTCATAAAATTTTTCTCCAGCCGCTAGAAACTGAATCGATCAACCAATTAATATCGGATACTTTAAATTGTTCAATCCAAAAAGCAAATCCTTTATCAAAATTAATTATATCCAAAACCCATGGAAATCCATTTTTTATTACACAATTATTACAATCGCTTTACAAAGATAATTACTTATTTTTTGAACGGAATATCGGTAATTGGCAATGGAACATCCAGGAAATTGAAAAAATAGGAATTTCTGAAAATGTAGTAGACTTGATGATAAAAAAAATAGAAAAACTACCCCAAAATACTCAGCTAGTTCTACAGCTTGCGTCGTGTATAGGGGACAAATTTAATCTAGAATTACTTTCTTTTGTTAATCAAAAATCTCAAGCCACTACAGCTAAAGAACTCCAATTAGCTCTCCAAGAAGGCTTAATTTTACCCTTAAGTAATAATTATCAATTTCCACTTATTGGAAATCCAGAAGAACTCTCAGATTCATTGGCTGACTCTATTTTTTATAAGTTTCTACACGATCGAGTCCAGCAAGCAGCTTATACTTTAATCCCAGAACATGAAAAGAATAAAATTCATCTAAAAATAGGTCGTATATTTTTACAATCTACTCAAGACAATGAATTGCAAGAGACTATTTTTGATGTTGTCAATCAACTGAACAAAGGCTCTGAACTAATTATCGAACAATCTGAGAAAAATGAATTAGCTCAGTTAAATCTTCAAGCAGGACAAAAGGCCAAAATATCGACAGCTTATGAACCTGCTTTAAAGTATTTAGAGACAGGAATTAAGCTTTTAGATCAAAATAGTTGGAAAAATCAATATAAGCTAACACTTAATTTATACGAAGAAACCGTAGAAACCTTATATTTAACAACAAACTTCGAGCGTGCGGAAGAACTTTCAGCAATTGTTTTAAAACAGGCGAATGAAGTTCTTGATAGGGTGAAAGTATATCAAATCAATGTAATACTGTACTATACCAAATTGCAACATAAAAAATCAATAGATATTGCCATTGAAGCCTTAAAAGAGCTGGGAATCGATATTTCGCACAATTCTAAAGGGATAGAGGAAAGCATTAAACAAGAACAGGAATCTATACAGTTGTTCCTAAAAGAGAGAAACATTAAAGATTTGGATTCTCTGCCTCGAATGACAGACCCTTATAAACTTGCCGCCTTATCAATTTTACAGCAGATTATGGGGGCGACTATAGTCACTGACTTTTTCTTGCATGTGCAAGTTGTCCTAATCCAACTTAATTTATGTTTTCACTACGGGAATTCTCCTCAAGCAGTCTGTCCTTACAGTTTTTATGCTTCATTTTTATGTAAAGGAATGAATTTTATAAACCTAATAAGAGATATTAATTTAGGATATGAGTTTGGTCATCTGTCCATCAAATTGCTAGAGAAATTTGAAGTTTTTAATTTAGAAGCCTTAGTTATGCATATGTTTTTTGGATTTACATGGCATTGGAAAAGGCATCTTAGAGAAAGAGGTTCCCTAGATAAATTATTAGGAGCTTTTCAAAAAAGTTTAGATTCAGGTGAAAATGAGTTTGCTGTTTACGCATCGGTCAGCTTTACCTTGATAAAGTTATACGGAGGATATCATTTAGACAAAGTTGAAAAAGATATTTATCGATTTATTAAGGTAACCGAAGCTCTAAAACAAGAACATAATTTTTTTGCTTTTACGATATTCCATAATACTGTTTTAAATTTAATTGAAAGCCCAACCAATAAACTAGTTTTTTTGTGTGTTGTTGGTAAAAATCAAGAACAAGAAGAAAAGTATTTAAAACAATGGCAAGACGATGCTTGGTTACTCTTCTTCGTTTATCATTTCAAAACGGTATATTACTACCTCTTTAATGATTGCGTTAACGCATTAACAAATGGAATTAAAACTGAACAACATATTGAAAATTTAAGTTCCCATATAACTGTTCCACAGCATTACTTTTATTGTACTCTTTCACTTCTCGCAAACTACAGTCATAGCAAAAGCAGAGAAGAAAAACAAAACATTATAGAGACAGTCAATAGAAATCAACTTGAGATGCAAATCTGGGCAGAACATTGTCCAGAGAACTTTCAACATAAATACAATTTAATAGAAGCCGAAAAGAAACGAGTTTTAGAAGACTATTGGCAAGCAGCAGAGCTTTACGAAAAAGCCATCCAAGGAGCTAAGAAATACGAATTTATCCATGAAGAAGCCATTGCCTACGAACGAGCCGCTGAATTTTACTTCTCCCTCGATCGCCAAGAAATCGGCAACCTCTATCTCAGAAATGCTCACCATTGTTACAGCTGCTGGGGCGCAAAAGCCAAAGTCAGACAATTAGAAGAAGAATATCCCCAATTGCTCGTCAAAACAGCCCCTCCCAAGTCCAAAATAGCGAGTGATACAATCTCGACAACCGGAAGCGATACCTCAGAAAGTTTCGATCTGAATACCGTCATTAAAGCCTCCCAAGCCCTCGCAGGCGAAATCCAACTGAACAAACTCCTAGAGAAATTAATGACCATCGCCATTGAAAATGCAGGTGCACAAAAAGGTCTTTTAATCCTCAAGCGCGACAACAACTGGGTAATCGAGGCACAACGAACCCTCAACAGCCAAGAAACAACCACTCTGCAATCAATTCCCATCCACTCCCCAAACTCCAACCAACCCCTTCTCCTCTCCCCCGCCATCGCCAACTATGTCATTCACAGCAAAGAAACGGTTCTCTTAAATGATGCGGTCAACGAAGGAAAATATATCCGCGACCCTTACATCGTTGCCAACCAACCCAAATCCATCCTCTGTACCCCCCTGATCAACCAAGGAAAATTAAGCGGCATTCTCTACCTCGAAAATAACCTTACGACCAATGCTTTTACAAGCGATCGCGTGGAACTCCTGCGAACCCTCTCTGCCCAAGCCGCCATCTCCATCGAAAACGCCCGACTTTACCACCGACTAGAAGACTACAACCGAACGTTAGAGCAACAAGTTGCCGAACGAACAGAGCAATTGCGGCACAACAATGAAGAACTTGCCCAAACGCTACAAGAACTCAAAACAACACAAAATGAGTTAATTCAATCAGAAAAAATGGCAGCCCTGGGGCAACTGATTGCTGGGATTGCCCATGAAATTAATACGCCATTGGGAGCCATTCGCGCCGCCATTGGCAACACAGACAAAGCCTTGCAAGCCTCCTTATCTCAAATCCCGCAACTGCTGCCCCAACTCAACCCCCAACAGCAAACCGACTTTTTCCGCTTCCTAGGACAATCCCTCCACAGCCAAGCTACTAGCCTCAGCACCCGCGAAAAACGCCAAATTAAGCGATCCCTGACTCAACAGCTTCAATCTCATGACATTGCCAATGCCCAACAACTCGCCCACTTGCTAACTGAAGGAGGACTGCACGACAACATTGAATCTCAACTTTCATTGCTCCAAACGCCCCAAGCCTATCAAATTGTTCAAATTGCCTACGATATTGCCCGCCTGTACGCCAATAGTCAAAATATTAATAATGCCGTTGAACGAGCTGCGAAAATTGTCTTTGCTCTTAAGAGCTACGCCCGTTATGACCACAGTGGGGAAAAAAAATCCTTTCAAATTACTGACGGTATTGAAACCGTCCTAGAACTCTACCAAAATTATTTCAAAAAAGGGGTCGAGGTCGTTCGCCGCTATCAACCTGTTCCGGAAATTCCTGGCTATCCCGATGAATTGGTGCAAGTGTGGACCAACTTAATTCACAACGCCATTCAAGCGATGGAGGGAAAAGGGATAATAGAAATCGGGGTGCGTGAGCAAGAGCAAGATTTGGTTGTCGAAGTTACAGATTCAGGTTGTGGCATTCCCCCAGAAATTCAAGATAAAATCTTTCAGCCTTTCTTCACCACCAAACCGGCTGGAGAAGGGAGCGGTTTAGGTTTGGATATTGTGCAAAAGATTATCGAAAAACATCAGGGAACTATTACCTTTGCCTCCGTCCCTGGTCATACTACTTTTACAGTCATGCTGCCCAGGCAGTAAATCGACTCTAAAATTGCAGATAATAGCGGCGGCTTTGGGAACCTTTCCCTATCCTTTGAATTCTCTAACCTTAAAACTATGTCTGAAGCTGTAATTCTATGTGTTGATGATGAAGCCGTTATTCTAGAAACACTCCAGGAGCAAATTAGCCGTCACTTTGGCAAGCAATTTTTGTATGAAGCTGCTGAAAGTGCTGAGGAAGCCCTGGAAATCTTGGAAGAATTCCATCAAGAAGGAGTCAGGATCGTTTTAATTGTCTCTGATTGGTTGATGCCCGGAATGCGAGGGGATGAATTTTTAGTTCGCGTCCATCAGCAATTTGAGAGTATTTCAACGATGATGTTAACTGGACAAGCTGATGATCAGGCTATCGAGCGAGCTAAGCGAGAGGCTAATTTGTACTGTTGCATTGCTAAACCGTGGCGGGAGGAAGAGTTGATAAACATCATCACAACAGCCCTTCAATCAGGATAGCATTTTAAAAGGAAATATGAACAGCAATGATAGCTCATCCAATTTTTAATGATTCCTCAAAACTTCTTAAATTATGACTCAGGGTACGGAAGTTTCATAAAATGCCCCTACTCTTGCCTCCGGAATCTTGTCCTCTTTTGTTGAAGTGTAAATTTTACATTTCAAAACAAAATGCTATGATGAATGGACTAGCAATTCTTTTAGTCGATGATGAACCAATGGTATTAGAAAGTCTTGCCGAAGACTTACTCCGTAACTTTGGTCAAGATTACCAAATTGAAGCGGCTGAAAGTGGAGAAGAAGCTCTTGAAGTTGTAGAAGAATTGCAAGGTGAGGGGATAGAAATTGCTGTTGTCATTTCCGACCAAGTCATGCCCGGTCTTAAAGGAGACGAACTCCTAAGTCAGATTCATCTTCAGTATCCAAATATTTTAAAAATTATGCTGACAGGACAGGCTAGTGCCGATGCTGTCGGGAATGCAGTGAATTCAGCTAATCTTTACCGCTATATTGCTAAACCCTGGGATGCCATCGATCTGAATCTGACCGTTAAGGAAGCCCTTACTAAATATTTGCAGGTGAAACAGCTCGAACAACAGAATGCTCAACTGCGGGAAAACGAGCGCCACCTGACTCAGATTTTAGAAGCCATGCCCATTGGTGTTGCAGTTCACGATACCACGGGAAAAATAACTTATGCCAATGAGAAAGCTAAGGAATTACTGAGGCTAGAGGTTTTACCTGATACTAAGAGCGAGCAACTCTCAACGGATTTCAAAGTTTATCAGGCAGGAACGGACGAATTATATCCTCCTGAACAGTTACCGGCTGTGCGTTCTCTGGCGGGGGAAACGGTTCGGGCTGACGATCTCGAAATTCATTACCCAGATCGGATCGTTTCCCTAGAAGTCTCGACTACGCCGATTCGGGATGAAACCGGTCAGATTTCTCAGGCGATTGCCGCTTTCCAAGATATTAGCGATCGCAAAAAAGCTGAAGCCGAACGAGAACAGTATACCCAAGAATTATATCAACTCAATGAAGCTTTTTCCCAGTTTGTTCCCCGTCAATTTTTGCACTCTTTGGCGCGAAAGAATATCGCTGAAATTCAACGGGGAGAATGTGTTAAGAAACAAATGTCAATTCTGTTTGCCGATATCCGTTCGTTCACAACCCTAAGCGAGCAAATGACTCCAGAAGATACGTTTAAGTTTATTAATGGCTATCTGCGACGGATGGAGCCAGCAATTATTGAGAATGGTGGTTTTATTGATAAGTATATTGGCGATGCAATTATGGCTCTGTTTGAAGGAGGTGCAGATCTCGCGGTGCAGGCTGGGGTAACGATGTTGAAAACCCTCGCTGAATATAACCTAACTCGACAACAAGCCGATCGCCAGCCCATCGAAATTGGCATTGGGATCAATACCGGAAATTTAATGCTCGGAACGGTAGGCGGTAACTCTCGCATCGATACCACTGTCATTGGCGATGCGGTTAATCTCAGCGCGCGCCTCCAGGAGTTGACGAAGGTTTATCAAACGCCGCTGTTGATTTCCCATAATACCTTTGCTTGTCTGGAAGAAACGATGAACTATGCCCTGCGGGTGATCGCTCAGGAGCAAGTTAGGGGAAAAGCCCAGAACGTAAGCGTTTTTGAGGTCTTCGAGACCGATCCGGCTGCCCAAAAACAGGCAAAATTGGAAACAAGGCCGATTTTTGAAGCTGCCCTGATCTACTACCATACCGGAGCAATGGAGAAAGCGAAATCTCTTTTCAATCAGTGTTTACAAAAAAATCCCAGCGATCGCGTGTCCCAAATCTATCTGCAACGGTGCGCTTCTATCTTTTAGGGAAAAATAACTTAGCAAAAAATGGGAAAGAAACGACATAATACTGAGGGTTTACAAGGGAATTCTCCCTCTTTTGTTATTTTGGGAAAATTCAACAAATTTACGTGACAATTATAGTAAAAGGTATAGTAGTCGCCACAGTTGTTAGGACAAGTTGATGATAGCCGCTTACAGTAGCATATTCTGTGAGTTGATCATTGTCCTAAGCTGCCTGTCCGTTGCTATAGAAGCAAAATCCCTGATTTTTTGAGAAAGCTAACGTAGCAAAGCGCTCCAAGTGGCAGAACCAACAATCCCGTCTGGCTCAAGCTGGAAGTTCTGTTGAGCGGCTTTAACAGCGGCTTGGGTTGTAGCCCCAAAAACCCCATCCACTGAGCCTTGCAAAAAGCCAAGAGCTTTCAGTCGCTCTTGCAACTGCCTTACAGCTGGACCTTGCATGCCCTCCCTGAGAATAGGCAAAGCAACAACTGTGGGCTGCGGGTTGGCTGCTTTGGGGGAGTTGGCAGGGGTGGGGCTAGGGCGGTTGTAATTGCTAGTTCTCCTTTGGATTGTAGAGGGAACTGGAAAAGCTGAGGCTGGGTTACTTGAGGAGGTTGGAGAAGGTGTCTTGGCTGATGGTTGGTTTGGGAACAGACGATTCCAGGTTGCAGCCCCTGTTATGCCATCAGGATTTAAACCCGCTGCTTGCTGGAACACAGAGACAGCGATCGCGGTACTCTCTCCATAGAAACCATTTACGGTACCTGTAAAGTATCCCAGCAATTTCAGCGCGGCTTGGAGTTCAGATACTTCAGCACCCTGGCTTCCAATTTTCAGGATAGGTCGGTTGACGATGACTGGAGGTGTTGCTTGGGCAAATTCTTGGGTAACTGAAGTGGGGTCATTCGCGATCGCTGGCAACTTACCCAAGCTCATTGCCAAGAGACTAAAAGTACTCCACTGGATTAACCAACTAACGTTCGTCATCAAACTAGACTTAACTTGAAAATAGGGCGTCGGGTCTTGGTGCGACCAACCCCTGAATAGCCTCCGCAGGACCGACTAGCGAAACATAAGGTTCAATAAAGTATCGCAGAGCTACTTCTTGAACCATCTCTGGGGTAACACTGGTAACGTCTTGCTGAAACTGGGTGTCAAACTCTATTCCCAACCCCAAAGTCTCGTACCAGCCATACACCTGGGCAAGCTGTACATTCGTCTGTTTACCTAGCGCGTACTGACCGAGTAGTTTATTTTTCGCGGATTGGAGTTCATCGGTACTCAGCAAATCAGAACAAAGGCGTTTAACTTCTGTATGTAGACCAAGGAGTGCTGTTTCCGTATTTTCCGGTGCTGTGCCTATATAGACAACGAATGTAGACGCTGACTGGCGCGTGGGATAAAACGCTGAGACATCATAGGCTAAACCTCGCTTCTCCCGCAGTTCCACAAACAAGCGGCTAGAAAGACCGTTACCCAGGTAGGTATTAAGCAGTTTTAGGGCGGCGTAGTCAGCGTCGTGTACGGGCGAGGCAAGATAGCCTAGCATCACAATTGACTGCTGCGTTTCTTGCGGTGTCCTTACTGGGCAGGGCTGGGAGATGATTAACGGCAACTGTGGTGTTGTCAGGGAAGTCTCAGTAGGCCGCCAATCACCAAACACTCGCTCAATCTGCTCGAATGCCTCTTCTGGCTTCACGCGACCAGCGAGGCTAATCACAATGTTGTCGGGGCGGAAATAAGTCTTATGGTATTGTTCCAAATCAACACGACTCAGGCTAGATACAGTGGCTTCTGTTCCCAGAACTGAGAGGGCATAAGGATGGTCTTGATACATTGCCTGCCGCAACTGCTCAAAGGCAATCGTGAAGGGTTGCTCCTTTTGAGAACGAATATCCTGTATGGTTAGGTGGCGCTCCAGTTCCACCTCGGCTTCTGGAAAGCTAGGCGATCGCAGGATCTCTCCTGCTAGCTGCAACATCTCAGGCCAGTCACTGGAAACAGTCTTCAGCGATAGCAAAAAGTAATCGGTAGAGGCATCAGCACTCAGATTTGCTCCCACTGACTCAATTCGTTCCGCAATTTCCAAAGATGACAGATTCTCTGTCCCTTTAGTGATTACAGATGACAGTAGGTGAGATAACCCGGCTTTTTCTCGTGGTTCCCACTGGCTACCAGCCCGAATAAATATACGACTGGCAATGATATCTGCCGCTGAGTTTTCTATGGCAATTACAACGATCCCGTTATCCAGAACAGTGCGATGGGTTGTTTGCGGTTGTTGGGCGGCGGTTACATTTTGAGGCATGAGCTGTTAGTAAATGTTTGAAGGTTTTTCAGATTTGAAGGTGTTCGCGAGTTAAAGGTTGCAAGGTTGAACGTTGAATGTTTTTCCGAGTTAAATGTTGGAAGGTTGAACATTGATTGAGCAACCTTCCAATGTTCTAACCTGCCAACGTTCCAACCAAGCGTGATAAATGCAACTATGCCAGTTAAATGTTCAACAGCTCATAGCCTAATTCAACCGTTCCCCTCCCGATTCATTGGTTTAAGGACAGTAACGGCGTAGTGATTAGGGGAAAGATACTGCTGCGCCAAGTGCATCAAATCCACAGCCTTAAGCCTCTGAATCTGATGTGGATAAGTGACAGCTACTTCTGCTGTCGCAATGGTGTTGTAGTACCCATATAAACCGGCTATCTGGCTGGCAGCTTCTGTAGAAAAGGTATAGTCATTACACAGCAGGCGTTGACAGCGGCTTAGTTCTGTTTGTGACACGGGTGTCCTCTGCAATTGGAACAGGCGATCGCAAATCAACTCTTCCACTCGTTCCAAGTGTTGTGGATCTAAGCAGGCACTAATTGTAAACAAACTTGAATCACGTTGTAGCGAGAAACCACTACTAATGTTCTGCACTAATCGCTGCTCTTCGCGCAATTCTCGCACCAAACGAGAAGAGCGTCCCTCTGCTAGCAGCACAGAGAGTAAATCCAAACCGTAGGCATCCCGGAGCTGATCCACGCCTGGACCGATCCAAGCCATCAACAGACGTGCCTGCTCAATCCGAGGCAAATACAGCTCCTGACGACGAATTTCTGTAAGTGGCGGTTCTGCCTCTGCCTCAAACTTCGGGCACTCACCAGGGTGAGGAAACTCTTGAAAGGACTGATTTACTAAATTCAACGCCAATTCTTGCTCAATTCCGCCGACAATCACCACTGTCATATTTTTGGGTTGGTAGTGAGTGGCGTGGAAGCAGCGCATTTCTTGAGGCGCGAGCTCGATCAATTGCATTTCTGTTCCCAGAATCGGGCGTCCGTAGGGGTGACTCTGGTAAACGCTCTCACTGAGTGCCTGAAGTCCGATCCAATCGGGATTGTCGTAGCAGGAACGGATTTCTTCTAATACAACATCTCGTTCCCGGACAAATTCCTCGTCGGGGATGGTAGGGTGCAAGAGCAAGTCGGACAGAGGAGACAGGGTCTGTTCTAAGTACTGAGCCGCTGTCGTGATGAAAAAATGAGCATAGTCATGGCTAGTTGCGGCATTAGCGACACCGCCGCAATTTTCAATCACACAGTCAAACACACCAGGTGCCAGTCGTTCCGTGCCTTTGAAAATCATGTGTTCCAGGAAGTGAGCCATACCAGACCATTCATCTGGTTCAGCGATCGCACCAGCGCGTACCCAAACATCCACCATTACCACAGGCGTCGCGGGTAGGTGTTGATGAATCACGGTCAACCCATTCGTTAGCCTGAAGACATCAGCGGGAAATTTTGAAGCAGTCAGCGGCTCTGATAACAACTTTTCTAAGCTCAAATGTAAAGTGAATTTAAATTAGTTTATAATAACCCTTCATCAATCAGAAGGTGGAATGTATTGATATATAGACAAAAACCTAGGGGTAGTCAAGAGGTAATGAATTCGATTAATTTCCGATAAACCGCTATGCAAAAATCCCCCAGTCCTACAGACAGGAGGATGCAATGATGACAGATTCCCCAAGACGCCGTCTTACCTCAGTTTATGACCTGGAGAACCAGGTGGGTACCGTTGAATCTCGTTTGAAGTTTCCGGGTACATGCCCGGTATACTGCCACAAGACTGCTAGATTCCCTTTTAAGAACAGACATAGATCAAAAAACAATATTGGCAGTCACCAACGTCGCAGTAGAACCTGTAATTCCATTGTAATCATTTATCCCAGATTGACCACACGAGACTTACAGCGGGCAATGTGCAAGACAATAAGCACCTCATTACCCGCACTAGCTCTCCCGTAGTTATGGTGATAAGTCAAAGTCATACAATTGGTCAAATCCTTATGGGGTATGCAATTCCCATTACCCATTACCCATTACCCATTACCCAAAAATCGGGATTTCCCACAAGTACGAGAGAGCCTTAAGAACGAGCAGATAACATCTTTAACCGTACCAAAGGGATTTTATTTCGTTAGCGATCGCCTGCACCTTAAATTGTTGTTGGGAGTCGAATAGAACCGTGACATGACCTAGCTTGCGTCCAGG
>CBDTXL010000048.1:0-22810 GCA_965364435.1 uncultured bacterium | reverse complement strand
TAATTTTGTGGGAAAGCCTAGAAGACATGGAAGAGAATCAAAATGAGGCTTACCAGGCGATTTTGAGTCAGATGTCTCATTTATTTAGTAAGGCACCAACCACGTCTTTCTATAAAGTGTGCAGCGAAATTCAGGGTTCTGCTAGCAGGTATGAAGAATAGTGCGAAAATCCCCAAAAGGGGTTGACTTAATCGGTGTTTTAGCACTATTGATACTGAGCTGCTGTCTAACGTAGAATTTAATGAACCACAGAGTCACAGAGTACACTGAGGTAAGAGAAAGAGAGTGTTATACGTTTGAATGCAACTTGGTATGAGCATCAAGTCCGTGTCTTCTTGCCAATAAACTCCACCAAAGGTTTAAACACTGACACTAGTTCAGGGCGACTTGCAACCAAAGTGGGAAGCGATCGCTTGCCATAATCCTGCCCAATCTTGAGAGGAAAAATCGGCTCAGAATCCAGCGGCACCCAAACGCCACCAGCTGCTTGTACAATCACCCAAGCGCCTGCAATATCCCAAATCTTGGGAGTCGCTTCGACTCCTCCTAGGACAGCACCAGTGGCAACGGTGAGGAAGTTGTAACTGGCAACACCCAGCATCCGAATTTTGCAGGGGAAGGGTTGCTGCATTACCGATGTACTGCGGGAGCAAAGGTTGAAAAAGTGGTTATTGCTGGGAGAATCTGTGCTGCTGTGGATGGGGCGTCCATTCAGAAATGCACCGTTCTCTAAACCTGTTATTCCAAATTCCCCCTCCCAAAAGCCATGAAAGGTTTGCCCGATTGGGGGGAAATGAACGTAACCAAACACGGGTGTTCCTTGATACAGCAATCCCAGTGAAATTCCCCAAAGCGGAATCCCTCGCGTGAAGTTTGTGGTGCCATCCAGAGGGTCGATAATCCAGCACCATTCAGTATCAGGAAACTTGTGTTCCGCTTCTTCACTCAAAAGCCCGTGGCTGGGAAAATGAGAAGCGATCGCTTCCCGAATTGTCTCATCCGCCCACTTATCTGATTTGGTCACCAAGGTGCCATCATCTTTTTGCGACGCCTGTACCTGACCAAAATCCCTCAACAACTGGCTACCGACTTTACTGGTTATTGTCTGGCTAAAGTCAAGTACAGACGCCCAAAAATCATTCATCAGTCTAAGTCACCTTCCATAACAGCAGCGATCGCTGCACTTGCATTATCGCGGAATTCTTGGACATTTACCCGACCCAGAAACCAAACCGCCAGAACCATACCCACAGCTTGCAGCGCAAACACGATACCATAAGCCAAAACTGGTGATCTAAATACTTGGCGACCCAGATCTAAAACAACACCACCCGTCACCGTAGCTGTTCCCCGTGCAATCGCCTGAGATAATCCCCACGCGCCGACAAACGTGCCTGCTGTTTCCGCTGCTGTCAGATCCAACATCAAGCTGAGCGCTCCTGTGGTGGCAATACCCGTGAACAGACCAAACAAAACTAATGTTGCCTGAAACAACCTCGCATTGCCAGTGAATCCTGACAGAATAATCAAGATAAAGCAAACAGCGATCGCTAGACAGCCAAATTTCGTCGTTTTTCGCTTACCGAAACGGGGAACAAGGAAAAAGCCAGTTGCACTCAAGCTCATCAACATTCCCCCCGCCCAGTATGTATTGAGCAGGGTGGTTTCAGGAATTGACATCCGAAACACCTCGCCCCCATAAGGTTCTAGAACCGCCTCCTGCATAAACAGGCTGATGGTCATCACCAGCAGAAAGGTGAAAAATAGTCCGGTTTGACGACTGGCAGTCAATATTTTTAAGGCTTTCCCCAAAGTAATCTTGTCTTCCCGATTGATCAGCATTGACCGCGAGGAATAGCGGGAATACTTCTTCTCAACCCCAAGCGTTGCTATGAGCGCTAGTGCGAAAACGATTAGCGGTACAACCACAAATAGACCATTAATGGACGAATGCACTTGTTCGATTGAGGCATTGACATTGTCTAAAGGCTTGAGCAAGAATTTGGAGCTAACTCCTCCCACACCCAGTCCAAGTGTCATCATTGTCCAGACAATACCGATTAACTGACCACGGTTGTCCTCATCAGAAACATCAACCAATAAGGTAAAGAAGGCTGTAGAGCTGACACTGGTGACTAGACCATAGAGCGCCATAATTAGAGCCGCAAGAGCCGTCCAGCTAACGGTTTGATTTGTCCATATCCAACCACCAGCGGCTTTCACAACGCTACCCAATTGCCAAATGACTTGCACGGACAAAGGTAAGGTCAGTATAAATAAAGCAGCTCCCATCCAGACATAAGGAGTGCGGTGATAACCGAATAAGGGTTTTGCGTCCGACATCTGCCCGAACCAGATTCGTGTCGGGGAAACAAACTTATCAATGGATAGGATTCCGGCGGTAATCGTTGCTGGAATCGCTAGCTCGGCGATCATCACTCGGTTAAGCACTGCTAGTGTTAGAACCGCCAGGATACCTAATCCCATCTGGAATAGACCGAGCCGGAACATAGTAAGTAAGCCGACTCTGGGAAGTGCCTTGTCATGAGCCGATGAGGTCGGCTGGGAATTGGATAAATCACTAGTTTCCATAGCTTTTTACAAGCGATCGCTTTCCGTATTCAGTATTTTCTTTTCTTTCTATATCTAACTAAAGATACACACTGATGAGCCTCCTGCATTCTGTCACCAGGCATCTGCAACGATACACTAAGTAACATAAATAAATGTAAAGACAGAAGGCTTAACTATGCAAACTATTACCTTAGGTCAGGATGGACCAACCGTTACGGCTCTGGGAATTGGCGCTTGGGCATGGGGTGACAAGCTGTTTTGGAACTACGGCAGTGACTACGGGGTTTCACAGGTGCGAGAAGCTTTTGAGGCGACTTTGGATTCAGGTATCAGCTTTTTTGACACCGCTGAAGTATACGGACTGGGAGAATCTGAGTCATTGCTGGGACAGTTTATGAAGGAGTTAGGGCGTCCAGCACAGATTGCCACCAAATACTTTCCCGTACCCTGGCGGTTGACAGCCCACTCTGTTTCTGATGCCCTGACGGAAAGTTTGAAACGTCTGCAAGTCGAGCGAGTCGAACTGTACCAGGTGCATCAGCCGTTCGGCTTCTTGATGAGTCAAGAGACGCTGATGAATGCTCTCGCGGATGAGGTAAAGCGGGGCAGAATTGCTGCTGTCGGTGTCAGCAACTACTCAGCAGATCAGATGCGGGAAGCTCACGCCTACCTGGCAGCGCGTGGGGTGCCTCTGGCAGTGAATCAGGTGCAATACTCCTTGTTATCAAGAAAAATTGAAACTAACGGCATCCTGGATACTGCACGTCAGTTGGGGGTGACCATCCTTGCTTATAGTCCTTTAGCTCAAGGGTTAGTCACAGGCAAGTACACCCCTGAGAAACAGGTCAAATTCAATGATGCACGCCGAATTGACCCTCGCTTCAGCAAAAGCGGTCTAGAAAAAATTGCTCCCGTCCTAAAGGTACTGCGTGAGATTGGTGAAAAACGCGATCGCACACCTGCTCAAGTTGCCCTCAACTGGCTTATTGCTCAAGGCGTCATTCCAATTCCTGGTGCCAAAACAGCGCAACAGGCAAAACAGAATGCTGGTGCCTTGGGTTGGAGTCTAAGCCAAGAGGAAGTTGCCCAATTAGAATTGGTGACTCGCCCCTGGCTAAACTGATTTTTGGTTAGAAGGTTGAGAGTTCCAACCTTCTAACCGATTGAGAGAAAGATGGGGAAGGTAGGGAAGTAATTTCTCCCGCATCTCCTGCATCTCCCCCATCCTCCCTATCTCCCCTATCTCTCTCATCTGGGAGCCATATACTATCGCGTGAACGCAACTCGGTATGAGGGTAAGATCAGGCTTCTTTCTGCTTGCGCTTCAATAAAGAAACTCCAGTTAATGCACCAAATGCTAATAGTCCTACTGTCGAAGAGGGTTCTGGGATGGCAGTTGGTTCGGGAATGGAAGTTGCAGGAGTTGTCGTAAATTTGGTTACTAACCCAGTTGTATCAGCAACATCTGCAATAGATGCATTAGGGTCAAGGCTATAGACACGGGATATAGAGTCTCCAAAGGTTTTTTCGGCATCAAAAGAAGCTGTCGTACTGGAGGAGAAGGTTCTTACATCAAGCAGCAGATTGCCTTGATTTGGGTCATAAAGGAAGGGATTTTTTAAATCAATAATAATATCAAAATCTTTAGGCCCACCTGAAGGTCCAGTATTTGCACTAGACATTAAAAGAGACCCGCTGTAGACGGTTGTTACATCACCTCCAACATTATCCTCAAAGGTTGTGCTTAAAGCATCAGGAGCTGATTTGCTGGTGGAAAGATTGATTAGGATATTATCAATTGTAGATGAGAAAGCACTATCCGTTAGACCTCCGTTGGGACGAAAAGCGATTTTAGTAATCAACTGGGGTTTTATATCTATACTTGTAAATTCTGTGGCGGCGAAAACTTGTTGATATCGTAGGCCACCCTTAGAAAAGAAATTATTAAAAGGAATACTGTTATTGGCATTCCCCTCCCTGGTTGATAGGTTCTCTGGAACAACGCTTGTTGCAGCTTGTGCTGTATCTCTAGTTTCTAAAAAAAATCCTCCTAGGAGTAAGCTACCAATGATGGCTGCTCTGCCTGTGAACCTCGATAACCTGTTTAGACTAACCATGAGAATTCCGTCCTTCTTAAGATAGTGATATTAGGTGGCAATTTGATAATTGAAAACAGTAGACTTTTAAACAAAGAGATATTTCCCTGACTTTAAAATAGGAGCGACTTAAGCTGGTGATGCGAGTTGCGGTGCTTGAAGTTTGACCTAAGAGCCGAGTTTCTCCACTCCGCATACCAGCTTAATCTTTCCGCTATGGCTCAACCTGCTGACACAACCGACACATTATCAAGCGCCGGACCCGAAGAGCCACCGCCTTGATTGAGGCTAAAAAACTCAAGGGTTGTCTGAGTCGAAGTTGCAGTAAACACCCAGGTGTTAGTCTGCCACCCCATATTGTTTGTACTGCGACCAGAAACATTGAATGAAAAATTTTTATTCTGTCCCGCTGCGGTTACACCCATCTGCTTGATTTGAGGTGCCCCCACCGGGTCGCCAGCCATATCGAAGGTAACGACGTAACTTTCACCGGGTGTTGTAGCAAATGTCTGGGCAATCCCACCAGCACCCGCACCGTTAAGATCCAGGCTCCGGCTACCATTGGAAGACTGCCAATAGGTACCAACATAGTCGATGGCGTTTCGCGTTACAATCCAACCCTTAATTGCGGTCGAGTTGGGGTTGAGCCTTAAGGAAGCGCCTGGGTTAGGACCCTCCTCGAAACTTCCATTCTCGAAAGTGCCATTAACAAGTAGATTGGTTGTTTGAACGGCTAAATTTTGCTTTTCCGATTGTGTGACAACAGCCATTTAATTTACCCTTTTTTTAAAGCTTGAGAAAAAACATTTACAATCAGTTACAATGAGTTAGATGCTCAATTTTGTTCCTGAATTGTTACTAACCCTAAGTGAGGCTTGGCAACTAGAGCAGCTGTCTAGAGAGAGATTATTAAATTTATATTTTTCACTCTAAAGAGGGTTCTTTAGAGGAGCAACTATTATTTTTTTACTTGTATAAAATTCCTGAAAAAAGCACCAATATTGGGGATCAGGGCGGGTTATGGCTTTGGGAAAATTCTGGGTTATGACAAGCGGCAAAGACAAGCTTTTTCAGTAAAACTTAGCAATTCTCTAGTGGGGAATAGTCAGTCTTAGGGAGGATGCATAAATTGACAAAGGACAACAAAGATGGGGAGTGAGTGCTTTCTACTACAAAGGGCGTAAATATTTAGCCTATTAAGTTTAGAGATTTCCACCTAGGGCTGGAAGTTTTCAGAAACGAGCCTGGAAGTAATAACTGTCCTCAGCCTAATTTAAAATTTCTTTATATAGTAGGCTCAATGCCACTGGTGCTGTCAGTGGAATCATCACCACACCCGATGGCAGCTCCAAAAGAGTTTCACTCTCGTTACCCTCTAATCACCTCGTAGTAGAAGTGTTCCGCCTATCTACTTACCCATTGCAGAGTTGTGCAATGATAACTACCTTCACGAGCAACAGGAAATACAAACTTAAGCAGTTAACTTTGCACAAACTACTCTAGTTTCATCCCATCTATTTATTTATCGTATTAATTAAGCAAATTAATTAAGCAAACAAGCTTAACTTCAGTTCAAACTACAATCTTAAATCAAGGACAAACATAATGTCAGTACGCTTGTTTTGTATTTTTTTACTTGTATAAAATTCCTGAAAAAAGCACCGATCTTGGGAATCAGGGCGGGTTAGGGCTTTGGGAAAATTCTGGGTTATGACAAGCGGCAAAGACAAGCTTTTTCAGTAAAACTTAGCAATTCTCTAGTGGGGAATAGTCAGTCTTAGGGAGGATGCATAAATTGACAAAGGACAACAAATATGGGGAGTGACTGCTTTTACTACAAAGAGCGTAAATATTTAGCCGATTAAGTTTAGAGAGTTGCTCCTAGGCTGGAAGTTTTCAGAAACGAGCCTGGAAGTAATAACTGTCCTCAGCCAAGCGACCACAAACGAGTCAAAAAAGAATTCATGACTTGGCAAGACCGCAGGGGTGTGCATCTGAAGATCCCTCAACAAGCGCAGAAATTTAGCGAAAGGGAATCAGCCATGCGAAAAGTTATGCCGCTGCTGGCAGCACTATCTCTTGTGGGAGCGATCGCTCAACAACCAGCTCAATCGCAATCTATCGCCCCAGCTGCTGACGGCACCGGCACCCTCGTCACCCCTGACGGTAACCGTATCGACATCAGCGGTGGTCATCTATCTGGGGATGGTGCAAATCTCTTCCATAGCTTCACCGAGTTTGGTCTGGACTCTGACCAGATAGCCAACTTCCTCTCCCAGCCAGATATTCAAAACATCCTGAGCCGCGTTGTTGGTGGCAACCCCTCGATTATTAACGGCTTGATTAAGGTGAGCGGTGGCAACTCTAACCTCTTCTTAATGAACCCAGCAGGCATCATCTTTGGTACGGGAGCCGGTCTAAACGTACCCGCAGACTTCACCGCCACCAGCGCTAACGGCATTGGTTTTGGTTCCCAGTGGTTCAACGCGACCGGCCCGAATAACTACGCCGCCTTGGTGGGCAACCCCAGTGGATTCGCCTTTACGATGAATCAACCGGGAGCAATCGTCAACGCAGGTTCCTTAGCAGTCGGGGCGGGACACAATTTAACGTTGTTGGGCGGCACCGTCATTAGTACAGGACAACTCTCAGCTCCAGGGGGACAAATTATTGTAGGTGCCGTGCCTGGAGAGAATTTGATCAGCATCAAGCAAGCTGGGCAACTGCTGAATTTGGAAGTTCAACCGCCAACAACAACTGGCACTGAGCCACCGAATTGGACGCTGCCGGTGTCATCCTTGCCCCAACTGCTGACTGGTGGGAATCTGGGGAATGCAACTGGAGTAACAGTCAACAGCGATCGCCAAGTCGTCCTGACAGGGTCGGGTCTGCAAGTGGCAGCTGGGGATGTGGTGGCACGGGGGGTGACAGCTGGGACGGCGACGCTCTCGGCCAACCACAACCTGACGCTAGTGGAGAGCCAGCTGTACACCGCTGGGGACTTGCAGCTCTTGGCTGCCGATACAGTGCGTGTGCGGGACAGCGTGGAGAAGCGGTTTATTGCCCAAGCTGGAGGTAATCTGTCTGTTCAGGGCAATCAAAGCATCGACATTCTGGCACTGAATCATCCAGAAACGCCTTTCAGGAGCGGTGGCAATCTTAGTTTAATCAGTGATGGCATAATTTCTGGGGATGCTCACTTCACGAGTGGTGGTAACTTCTCGATCCGCAACAGATCTGGTGGACCTGGAACCTTTTTTAGCTTCTACGACCCGATCATTAGCTCAGTGGGAGATGTTAACTTTGGCGATTATACGGGAGCTTCGCTAAAAATAGAGGCTAAAGGAAATATCACCGCTGGGACGATCATCATTACCAACCCAGATACGCTGATTTTTGGCACAGATCCAGATATTTCCATTTTGAAGAGTGCCCCTGCCTTAATTCTGCGATCGGGGGTGACCACCTTGGAAAATCCCCCTAATTTTGGCTCAGGCTCCTACGCGATCGCTAACCTTGGCACCCTTGGCGGTAAGTTCAGCAGTGCTAACGCGATCAACAACGCTGGTCAAGTGGTTGGCGAATCGGAGACGGCTAGCGGCGGCTCTCACGCTGTCTTGTGGCAAGACGGTAAGCCCCAAGACCTGGGAACGCTCCCTAGCGGTAACTCCAGCAATGCCTATGGCATCAACGACGATGGTCAGGTAGTTGGCACGAATACCACAAGCGGGAACAATCGTGCCTTCTTGTGGCAAGACGGTGTGCCCCAAGACCTGGGCACGCTCCTTGGCGATAACTTCAGCGATGCCTATGGCATCAACAACGCTGGTCAGGTAGTGGGCACTTCGAGTACTTCTGGCACGAATCCTCGTGCCTTCTTGTGGGAAGACGGCATGATGACTGAGCTGGGCATGCTCCCTGGGGGAAACTTCAGCAATGCCTTTGGCATCAACAACGCTGGTCAGGTGGTCGGCATTTCGAGTAATGCTAGCGGTGTTGCTCAGGCTGTCCTGTGGGACAGGGGTGTGCCCCAAAACCTCGGCACGCTTCCTGGGGGAAACTTCAGCAACGCCTATGGCATCAACAACGCAGGTCAGGTAGTGGGCAATTCAGGCATTGGCAGTGGCAGTGGGAATCATGCCTTCCTGTGGCAAAATGGGATGCTGCAAGACCTGGGCACGCTCCCTGGCGGTAACCTCAGCAGTGCCAACAGCATCAACAACGCGGGTCAAGTGGTCGGCAATTCAAACAATGCCAGCGGGAACAATCGTGCCTTCCTGTGGCAAAACAACTGGATGAGTGACCTCAATGAACTCATCTCTCCAGCTTCTGGCTGGGATGCCCTGCAAAATGCAACAGCCATCAATGATAAGGGGCAAATTGTGGGCAGTGGCACAATCAGTGGTCAAACCCGTGCCTTCTTGATGACACCCAGCAGTTCTTCTCCTAATTTGTCACGCGAGGGAAGCATTACGGTCGGAAACATTTCTACCGCAGGCGGTCCAGTCATTTTGTCCGCGACGGGTAATATCAACCAAACTGGTGCGATTACCTCCAATGGTGGGGAGATTAACCTCACAACCAGCGGCGGCAACATCACCACAGGAACGCTCAATTCTAGTTCTACCTCCAGCAATGGTGGCGATATTACCCTTAAGGCACCAAATGATATTCAAGTTAACTATATTAATGCTCAAGGTGGAACTAACGGCACTGGTGGTAACGTTGACATTTCTACTGAAAATTTTTTCCGAGCTACCGCAACTTTCCAAGACCAAAATGGAGTAGAGGCAAGCATTTCCACAGCTGGTGGGGCGGGTGGGGGTTCAGTCATCATCCAGCACGGTGGTGGAGCCAAGGATACACCTTTTGTAGTAGGCGATGCCACCCAGAACGGAACTGCGGGTGCCATTACCACTGGAACTGGACCATTAGGGACAATTGCACCGCTCCCATCCTTTTCTCGTAGCTTCACCCAGGGCGACATCCGAATCCTTACCCAAGACCAACCGTCACCACCTCCAACTCGACGGCCCAAAGATTCCTCTCAACTGCCCGAAGATTCCTTACTGCCACAGCAGAATCCACTCCCTCAAATTCAACCCCCTAGCGCCCTTCCGACCGTTGAAGTGGACATGGTGGTAGGAGAACTGGAGGATTACTTCACGAGCAAGCTTGAACAATATCTGGGTAGAACTGCCGATTCTCCGCGTAGAAACTTGACACAAGCCCGCGAGACGCTTCAAAAAATTGAGACAGCGACTGGCGTGAAACCGGCACTAATTTATGTAAGTTTTGTGCCAGCGACGGTGGCACCTGAGCCAGCGGGAGACCAGACGAAATCACTTCACACTTCCCCAGCCTCCGCCCTCAAGGGGCAGTTTCAACCCCAGGATGTCGCGGGTGTAAGGGCAACGCCAACAACGTCCCTACTTGCACAGCAGCCAGATCAACCCCTACTTAAGCGCTCTGCTCAGGATAACGACCAACTCGAACTTGTATTAGTAACTGCCAAGGGTAAACTAGTTCGCAAACGCCTAGCTGGAAGCACCCGAAAGCAAGTTCTTAAAGTGACTGAAGAATTTTTCAGCTCTGTGACCAACGTCAGAGATTCTCGTGGTTACCTGCTCCCAGCCCAGCAACTCTATCAGTGGCTGGTGGCACCCATCGAGGCCGATTTACAAGCCGAAAGTATCCAGAATCTTGTATTCATCATGGACACGGGTTTGCGCTTCCTCCCTGTCGCCGCCCTCCACGATCGCAAAGGGTTTCTGGTAGAGCGCTACAGTGTCGGATTGATGCCGAGTCTCAGCCTTAGCGATACCCCCTACGTCGATATCAAGGATACCCAAGTCCTGGCAATGGGAGCTGAGCAATTTACTGACCAACCTCCTTTACCAGGGGTGCCAGTGGAATTAGCGACGATTACGCAACAGTTGTGGCGGGGTAAGTCGTTCCTCAACGAAGCCTTCACCCTGGAAAATCTTAAGGAGCAACGCCGCAAGACACCCTTTGGAATTATTCACCTGGCAAGCCACGGCACATTTGAGCCCGGTGATCCCGGCAACTCCTACATTCAGCTGTGGGACCAAAAGCTGAAATTAAATCAGTTGCGGCAGTTGGGTTGGAATGACCCGCCCGTGGAGTTATTGGTACTCAGTGCCTGTCGCACAGCTTTAGGGGATGAAGAGGCGGAGTTGGGCTTTGCTGGGTTGGCAGTTCAAGCGGGCGTCCAATCAGCTTTGGCGAGTCTGTGGTCTGTCAGTGATGAAGGGACACTGGGGCTGATGAGTGAGTTTTACGAGCAGTTGAAGAAAGCCCCTATCAAAGCGGAGGCATTGCGCCAGACGCAGCTAGCGATGTTGCAAGGGCAGGTACTACTGGAGGGAGGTCAACTGCACACTTCTGGTAAAGACATACCTTTGCCCCCCAACTTGGCAGTGCAGGGAGACAAGAACTTCACCCATCCCTTCTACTGGGCAGCCTTCACAATGATTGGCAGCCCTTGGTGACTGATCTCAAATTCGGTTAATTACTTAGAACCACAGTACAGGCAACCACGACCGGAGCGAAGGTGAGGAGATTGCCCCTACTATTAATGGACTGGCGCTCTAGTGCAGTGGGCGAAAAAGTTTCCCAGCAGTTCTAAAAACCTCCATTACCCCTTCCTAACTGATGGGTTATTTCTGCTGAGCTGCTCTAGTTTCTCTGGAGAGTCTGTATAAACGGGTTGTGACAAATCTCACACAAGGAGAAGAGAAGCATCACTCTTGATTAACATTTTCCCTCACTCCAAAACAAGAGTATTGTCACTCAAAAATGATGTCTGACTCACAGTAATAGCAAACTATTATCACAGATACTGTCAGTTTTCAATCACTCTCTCCAGAAGCCAAACAACTCATAGTAAAAGTTATCGAGTTCTATCCCGTCTGATGTCTGCCCAACTTCGACTCCTACCAGGTGCTATCTCCGATTTATTCGTTCAAGTCAGCTGTTCTGGCAATATCACACTAGCTGACCGATATGGGTTGATGGCGGCAATATTAGAAGATTCAATCTCCGAAGAAGAGAGAGCCTCAATCGACAGGTTGCTGTATTCGTTGTACCGGCGACGGATGAAAGTCGTGAATGAAATTTCAGCACTGGCATAAACCCCAAGCAGCAGGGGATAACGAGACATAGTGTCAAGGCCCATCTGTCACGAAGTGCCAGCTCCCACAAAGGTCTTCAACCTAGAAGCGTTGCGAACCGCGTTTCCGCCTCCGTCGTTATTGAAGTAGACGAACACGCTGTGCCCTTTTTATTCCCACTCACGGAGCCGAAAAGCCCACCAATGCAGGTCATCGTCGGAGTAGAAACCACCATAGAGGTGATCGGGGTCAGGACCGTGGAGGCGCACATACACGAATGAACCCGTTGCGCGAAGGATGCACGGGAGGTGCGCCCCGCTCATCACACAGTAGGCTGCTCCTTTCTGTTCCAGCAGCGAGAATACCTCTTCTATGTGCCAGCTTGGGTGCCTGAATTCAATAGCTACTTTTATCCAGGGCGGCATCTGCTCTAAGAAATAGCCTAGACGGGCGTAGTCGTAGCCGAACTGGGGAGAGAGCTGGACGAGCAGAATACCCAGCCGGTCGCCCAGGCAGCGCAGCCCGGAGCATATCCTTGCCAGCCACCTCTCCGGTGCGTAGAGACGTGCGCTGTGTGTCAGACCGCGAGGCGCTTTTACGGTCATGAGGAATCCCTGGGGGAGGCGTTGCCGCCAATTGGTAAAGGTAGCGTCTTTGGGCCAGCGGTAGTAGGTGCTGTTAACTTCGACGGTTTGATAGTGCTGGATGTAGTAATCGAGCCTTTCTCTCTGTGGTACCTGGTGGGGGTAGAGTATACCCTCCCAGTGGTCATAGCTCCAACCCGATGTGCCGATGTGGATAGCCATCGCCTTGTACGCCCCTGTCGGGTAGCGTTTTGATTACATTTAAGTCTAAGAGAACAACGCAAGAATTTCAGCTTTCAAACGCTCGGTTCGCGATCGCTTAGTTTCAATATGAATAATTATGTACAAAAGTAACAAAATTTACATTTTGTTAAAGATGATTGTAATATACTGTTCATGCAAGGGCGAGAAGCTTTCATTTCCATTTAAAAACCGCCAGCCGTCATAACTCATAATATGGCTGGTATATAGCAAAACATTCCCAGGTCTTATCGACCTGGGAATAATTTTGGCAGCTCTAGATGAAGCGGTCTTGCTAAGTGTTGCATCGATCTAAGTGCAATGTTCCCAAATGCGAAATTGTCTGGAACAGCCAAACTGTCCATTGCGTCGATAGGGGTTTAAGGCAATGGCTTTTTGTGGCAAGAAGTGACCATGAATACAAAAACACAGTTCAACTACCCGTTGGCATTTAGACTAGCTTTACTGAGCAATGCACTTTTACTAGTTTCTGGGCTATTTTTTATCTTGAATTCGACCGTAGAAGCTACGGCACCAACACCGCCAACACTTGAAACTGTCCCTAGAGGCTCCGATGGCTCTCGTGTGGATTACCACCTCTACATGACTCGAACATCGGACACAGTCTTTGTCTTTTGCTACCCCGGCTACAGAGCCAAACTTAGCAACGTGGGTAACAAACAAGCCCTCCAATGCAACCAACCAAACCCCATGCCCTAACGATTCGTGACAGGTTACTTAGCATAGTTGATAGAGGCAGCTGTTCATCTTCACTTCTATGACGCAATTTAATCTGCAAGCCCCCTTTCAACCGACGGGTGACCAACCACAAGCGATCGCACAACTCACCTCCAGCTTACAATCCGGTCATCGCTTACAAACCTTGCTAGGTGCAACGGGAACCGGCAAAACTTACACCGCCGCCAGTGTTATTGAGAAAATTGGCAAACCTACCCTAGTTCTCGCCCACAACAAAACCCTAGCCGCCCAGTTATGTAATGAATTGCGGGAGTTCTTTCCCAATAACGCAGTTGAGTACTTCGTTTCCTACTACGACTACTACCAACCCGAAGCTTATATCCCCGTCACCGATACATATATAGAGAAGAGTGCGGCGATTAATGATGAGATTGATATGCTCAGACACTCCGCAACGCGATCGCTTTTTGAGCGGCGTGATGTAATTGTCGTGGCGTCGATTAGCTGCATCTATGGTTTGGGTATGCCTGCGGAATACTTGAAGGCGTCGATTCCCTTAAGGGTGGGGAAGGAAGTTGACCAACGCCAGTTGTTGCGGGATTTAGCCTCTGTGCAGTATTCGCGCAATGATATAGATATGGGGCGAGGGCGGTTCCGAGTTAAAGGCGATGTCTTGGAGATTGGCCCTGCCTACGAAGACCGGATTATCCGCGTGGAATTCTTTGGGGATGAAATTGACGCGATTCGCTACGTTGACCCGGTGACAGGTGAAATTATCCAGAGTTTGGACGCCCTGAATGTTTACCCCGCCCGTCACTTTGTCACGCCTGATGACAAATTGGAAGAAGCCTGTGAAGCCATTGAGGAGGAACTGCGGGCGCGCCTGGAAGAATTAGAGAAAGCTGGGAGTTTGCTGGAAGCTCAGCGGTTAGAACAACGCACTCGCTACGACTTGGAACTATTGCGAGAAGTCGGTTACTGCAACGGCGTCGAAAACTATTCCCGTCATTTGGCTGGGCGCATTGCCGGGGAACCACCGGAGTGTTTAATTGATTATTTTCCCAAAGACTGGCTATTGGTAGTGGATGAATCCCACGTTACAGTGCCGCAAATTCGGGGAATGTACAACGGCGACCAAGCTAGGAAAAAAGTGTTAATTGAACATGGCTTTCGCTTACCGAGTGCGGCAGATAACCGCCCTTTGAAGGCAGAGGAATTTTGGGCGAAGGTGAATCAGTGCATTTTCGTTTCGGCAACACCTGGAGACTGGGAACTCGAACAATCAGAAGGTCGAGTGGTGGAACAGGTGATTCGACCAACGGGTGTGGTTGACCCAGAAATCTTTGTTCGTCCGACAGAAGGTCAAGTTGATGACCTACTCGGTGAGATTAAAGACAGAGTTGATAAACAGGAACGGATACTGGTTACGACCCTAACTAAGCGAATGGCGGAGGATTTGACCGAATATTTGCAAGAGCGAGGGATTCGGGTGCGTTACCTGCACTCAGAGATTCAGTCGATTGAACGGATTGAAATCTTGCAGGCTTTGCGAGAGGGTGACTTTGATGTGTTGATTGGGGTGAACTTGTTACGGGAGGGGTTGGATTTGCCAGAGGTTTCTCTGGTGGCGATTTTGGATGCGGATAAGGAAGGGTTTTTGCGGGCAGCGCGATCGCTTATTCAAACCATCGGTCGTGCGGCGCGTCATATCCGAGGGCAAGCAATTCTCTATGCAGATAATCTCACCGATAGCATGATCAAAGCGATTGATGAGACTGACCGCCGTCGTGGGATTCAGCTGGCATACAACCGGATGCACGGGATTACACCCCAGCCAATTGTGAAAAAATCTGGCAATTCGATTTTGGCATTCCTGGAAGTCTCGCGGCGATTGAATGCTCAACAACTCGAAGAGGTTTATGAACAGGCGGATGAGTTACCACTGGAGCAGATTCCGGAGTTAATTGGTCAACTAGAAGGGCAGATGAAGGAAGCGGCGAAGAAGCTGGAGTTTGAGGAGGCGGCGAAGTATCGCGATCGCATTAAGCATCTGCGAGATAAACTACTCGGTCATTAAGCACTGGGCGGTTGAAACCGCAGCTACAAAAACGAAACCTGCCTATCGCGCTTGCGCTGCGCGTAGCGCACCACGCAGGTTTCAAGCAGATTTATTCTTGATGGTGTGCTGAGGGCGATCGCCTTCTGCCAATCTCCCCAAAAAGGCGATCACTTTCTTGTTATCCTAAAGTCAAAAGCCAACAACATGATCGCTACTGGCTATGCATCTCTTCTAGGGCTACTCCTCATCCTCAATCAGTTCACCTAGATATACTTCGATAAACTTCTCGGCGGCGGCTCGATTAATTCCCTTCAGCGCTTTGACAATATCTGCAACTGTCTCAGCCGTAGGGTCTGCCCGTTCGTGAAACCAACGATTAACAATAGTTCGCTCAATGCCCAACGCTACTGCCAGCTTGTTCTGGCTGATACTGTAGGTTTCCAATGCCTGCTTGAGGGCTTGCCCTGCTCTTCCCATGCATCTGATCGTGTCAGAGGAATATAACCAAGTAAATGTGAATTTATTTGTTCACATCATGTATGATTGGAATGTAAACAAGTAAGTTAACGTGATCAACCAAAAATAAGGTAAACCCTCATGTAAGGAGGTGATGTCTAGACGGAAATTGTTTAAAGGCAGCTTTGTATTGGTCTTCCATAGACGATTGCTTGCCCGTGTATAGGTGTATGCGCTAGCGCAGCAGCCCGTCAGGGTCATCGCCTTTCTACTCTCCAATCCAAACCCGTTCACTCTGGGTCAATATCGATTCCCTCGAATGCCTCAATCAGTTCATCGAGAGTGCATTTGTAAGCCTCACACAGACGCTTGATTTCGGAGGGTGTCCCTCTAGGCAGAACACTTCGGGCTTCCCATTTAGTAACGGCTGAGGGACTTTTTCCAATCAAAGCCGCGAATTGGACTTGAGTTAAACCTGTGCGCTGACGCAAATCGGCTGGTGTAAGACGCTTGTGACTTTCCTTGGGCATATCATATTTTTATACTAGTAAATTTAAGCTAGTTTCGTTTTACTAGTTCTTAGAGACTACGAGAACGCAAAGGGCAGAGATTATTCTAACTGCCCTCCGTTCCTTATATTCTTTCAACAATACAATCCCATGAAACATACTGATTGGCTTCGCCTGAAAACCGAAGGCGAACAGATCTGTTCGCGCCTGCGACAGCAAAATTATCAATGCCATAAACAAACTCGCCGCTTGACCTGGAAAATCAGCTTAGAAGGCACATCCTACTTGCTGACTTGGCAACCAGCACCCGTGAACGACTGGAGTCTCATCCCAAACGACACCACTCCAGCACGAGAAAAGCTCATGCGCGTCATTCACAACACCCTTAACCCAGTTACAGGAGAGGAAGTCAAAACCTACCAACACATCGAGCAACCCGAAGACTTCAGCCGTCCTTGGGCGATTGTCCGTCTCTTACCCGACCTAAGACGCTACACAGTCGCCAGATTCCACAACACCTGAAGTGCAAACGCGATCGCATGAAGCACCTGCGAGACAAACTACTCGGTCATTAAGTAATATCTATTGATTAAGGTCAAAGACTCAGGCATTACCGTACAGCCTATGGACACCATCACGTTGACCATCCCCCGTCTGAGCGCAGAAGGTTTTCTCGAACTGTGCCAAGCCAATCAAGACTTACAGCTAGAACGTTCCGCGACAGGAGAAGTGATTATCATGCCCCCAACTTTTTCCTGGACAGGTAAGCAAAATTCTGGTCTAAACGCTCAGTTGTGGAACTGGAATGACCAAACAGGTTTAGGCATCGTCTTCGACTCCTCAACCGGATTTACTCTACCTAATAGTGCTGTGCGATCGCCTGATGCTAGTTGGGTCAGTAATGAGCGGTGGGAGGCTTTGACGGAGAGCCAGCAAAAGGAGGAATTTTCTCCCTTGTCTCCTGACTTCGTAGTGGAATTGCGCTCTAGTAGTGATTCCCTCAAGAAGCTAAGAGAAAAAATGCAGGAGTATATCGATAATGGCGTTCGATTAGGTTGGCTGATTGATTCGACGACGCAGAAAGTGGAAATCTATCGTCTAGGGCAGGATGTAGAGGTGTTGGAGTCTCCGGCAACACTATCCGGGGAGGATGTGCTGCCGAGATTTGTGTTGGACTTGGGTAAGCTTTGGTGAGGAGCGATCGCTCCCAAGTAGCTTCATTAGACCTCTTGCAAAAGTGCTGATTCCGAATTTGTAACCACAGATCAGGACTTACGCAAATTCCCCTTAGAACCACCATCTGTAGGGGCGTATAGCTATACGCCCCTACCATATGTCATGTCGGTGCGTAAGTCCTGAGATGTAGACGCTTTCTTCGGCTTGCCGAAAGCGTTGCTCGGCGAAGCCTAGGCTACACAGATGAACACAGATGGATTGGATCGTGTTGATCGAATGCGTGCAAGAGGTTTATTGATAATGGCGTGGTGAAAGCGATCGCTCCCAACAGCTAATCCTGCATATATGGTAAAAATGTGATCGAACAACAGTAAATGCCACAAGTGGGTGAACGACTTGAAAGAGTTTCAACTACAGGGAATAAACCATATCGCCTTGGTATGCAGGGATATGGCACGTACCGTGGACTTCTACACCAACACGCTTGGTCTTCCTTTGATCAAAACCATCGCTCTACCGGGCGGCGGGCAGCACTTCTTTTTTGATATCGGTAACGGCGATGCTTTGGCTTTTTTGTGGTTTCCGCAAGCCCCAGTCGCTGCACCTGGTATCGCATCTGTGAAACCTGAGGCTTTTCAAACTGGCGATATCACAACCGCGCATGGCTCTATGAACCATTTGGCATTCAAAATCCCAGTGGAAAAACTGGAGGAGTATAGAGACAAACTAGTCGCCAAGGGTGTCCAAGTGACGCCGCTTCTACACCATGCAGATGTTCCCTCTGGTTATGTTCCGGAAGCTGATGAAAGTACATTCATTTCATCATTTTATTTTTTTGACCCTGATGGCATCTTGTTAGAGTTTGCAGCAAATGTGCGGGAGTTGGGTGACCCTGTGCGGGATATTCAACATGAACCGGCAACAACAGCTAGTAGAGCGGATTAATTGGGTAGAAGCCAAAATCCTTACACCAGTTGCTCAAACGTCCAACTCAGCGTCTTTCTCCGCTAAAGATGTCCTTAAAAATGTCCGAGAGGTTCTCTTCTTTGTAATCCTTAAACTCCCCTGCATCAAACCAAATGCCATAGCAGACTGGACATTTTTCATACCTGATGTGAGACTGTTTGAGGTCAACCATTTTCGTCATTTGGGTATGACATTTTGGACAATTGATATTCCCGATTTTATCAAACTTACTGCCTGTTGCCGCGTCGCCAGTGTCTATACTCTCAGAGCCTTGAATATTTTTGAGCGTCTGAGCCTCCATTGAATCAAACCAGATTCCTTTGCAGTTTGTGCAGCGGTCTACTTCAACCTCTGAATAGACAACCGCTTCCAAGCTTCCTTGACATTTAGGGCATTGCAGTTGGCTCATGTTGCCACACCATCTTAATTCTGTGAAGATGGCGCTAGTTTAGCAGTTCTCAGGGGAAAACAGCCAAAATCGGTGGCTGTGTTCGGGATGCTAGAGGCCTGATCGCTATTCGTTGAACCAAGCACCCTGCAACGCGATCGCTAGTCTAAGCCGATTTACTACCGCATGAAGTGAGGTCTGTGCTGCTTTATCGGAATCTCTATTACAAATTCTGTACCCAGACCCAGTGCAGAATGACAGCGTAAACTACCTTTATGTTTTTCCTCGATAATTTGATAGCTAATCGCTAACCCTAGTCCGGTGCCTTTGCCGACGGGTTTGGTGGTAAAGAAGGGATCAAACAGCTTTGGAAGCACATCATCTGGAATTCCTGATCCATTATCAGCAATCGTTATGCTGACCAGGTTAGAGTCAACAACTCGGCTTTTGATGGTAATCTCCGCAGAACTGCTAAATTCTTGTGTGGGGCAAGTAATCTTTTGTTTAAAAGCCTCATCTATTGCATCAATAGCATTCGTAAGCAGATTCATAAACACTTGATTGAGTTGTCCGGCATAGCACTCCACTAGCGGTAAGTTGCCATAGTCTTTGATCACCGCGATTGGGGGACGTCCTACCGTAGATTTCAAACGAGGCTGTAAAATTAGCAGGGTGTTATCCAGACCTTGATGAAGATTGACTGCCTTGTGTTCGGCTTGAGCGACGTGCGAGAACGTTTGCAAGCTCCTCACCATCTCATGGATGCGCGTTGCTCCCACTTTCATTGAATCAAGCAGTTTAGGCAGGTCTTCTACTAGGAAATCTAGTTCGATGTCCTCTGCTAACCCTTGAATTTCGGCAGTTGACTGAGGATAGGTTGCTTGATAGAGTTCCAGGAGGTGGAGCAAGTCTTTGATATAGTTGCTGGCGTGACCGACGTTACCATAGATAAAGCTGACGGGGTTGTTAATTTCGTGGGCAACACCAGCCATCAGTTGACCGAGGGAGGACATCTTTTCGATCTGTACCAACTGGGTTTGGGTACGTTGGAGTTCGCCCAAGGCTTGCTCTAACTCTTGGGCTTTCGTGCGAGTTTTGTTGTAGAGTGACGCATGAGTTATGGCGATCGCTAACTGATCCATTACGGCTTGTAGCAGTTCAATTTCATCCTCTGTCCACTGACGAGGGGTATGACAATCACCACAGATCAGGATAAAAACTTCACCCGTCTGAGTTTGAGTGGGGAGCGCCAAGATAGCGGTATAGCCCAAGGTGACTAAGAACCGTCGCATTGTGCGATCGCTGAGTGTCTCAACTGAATCCACCCGGATTGGTTCTAGGCGCAGCAATTTCTTCGCCAAGGGACTAACTTTGGTCGCTGGATAGCAACCTACATGGCTAGGCAAGGAAGTTGCGTTGGCTTCTGTCACGACTTCCCACGCAGGCGGCTCCAATTCGGGGCGGTACCAATCGATATGGCAACGGTCAAGCTGTAGCAATTCACGAATCTCGTCTACCAACGTTTGTTGGATAGTATTGAGGTCGAGGGAGTTGCGGATCTGATTGGCAAGGCGATTCAGGAGAGATTCCCGCATGGCGAGGCGACGAAAATCGGCTTCTGATTTTCGCAGAGCGTCCTCAGTTTGCTTGCGATCGCTTATATCAATTAATACGCCCTCCCAGAGAATATCGCCGTTAGCTTGCTTTTGGGGTCGTGAGACGCCTTGTACCCACTTCATTTGACCCGACGGCGTGATCAGCCGCCACTGGCAGCTCCAAGGCTGTAAAGTCTGCGCTGAGATAGCAACCGATTGTTCAACCTCGTCGCGGTCATCTGGATGAATCTGTTCCATAACAAGGTCAACATTCTGCTGTATCTCAAGAGGCTCTAGTTCATAGAGTTCACGACAACCAGGACTGACATAAGGGAAAGACGCAGAGCCATCGGGACACAGTCGATACTGATAAATCATTCCTGGCACATTGGCTGCAAGCCTTTGGAACCGAGCCTCGCTTTGCAAGAGCGCTTCCTCCGCCTGCTTGCGCTCTTGTTGGGCATGGGTCTCCTTGAGGACAATGGATAGGTATTCGGCAATCTCCGTTAGTGTCGCAATCTCATGCTCACTCCATTTCCGAGGTTCCGGTGAGTCAAAGCACAGCAAGCCGACCAATTGTTCCGAATGCTGCAACGGCACGTCAAGCACGGCTTGCGTACCACCCGCTAACATGGCTGCTGCCAGAGGTGATAACCGCTTGTCTTGGGCAACGTCCTCAACAATGATTGGTTTGTGCAGGCATAAAGCACTCAGATAGTCCGGTGCAGCAGTGAGGTTGGCTACCAATCCCGTTAGTGACGGCATCCCTGGCGGCTCTATCGCGTGAATCACCGTTAGGGTGCCTTGCTCATCAAGGGTTGAGTAAGCGACTCGCAATGTTTTGAAACATTCGCTAACCTGTTTTAATGTGCATTCAATCACTTGCTCGACCGACATCCCCAATTTCATTCCGGTCGAGATGCTGTTGAGTAACTTGAGACGTGTTTGGCTTTCTAACAGGGCTTCCTGTGCCTGTTTACGCTCGGCGATTTCTTGCTGAAGTTGTTCATTCGCCTGGGTGAGTGCAATTGTCCTCTCAAGCACCAGCTCTTCCAGCTGTTCCTGGTACTGTTGTAGGGCGACCTCAGCCTGCTTGCGCTCGCTCACTTCTTTTTGCAGCTTTTGCAAGGCCACAGCCATATCAGCACGGGTTGCTGAGTCAGATGCCAGTAGCTTGTCAATCTCTTCTTCGATTGAACGCTTTGAAGGTCGCACCACGAACTCGTCGAATTCCTCACCCTTGGCAATAAATGCAGTTTGTTCAGCCCAGCAGTTCGTCTCGAAGAGCTTGGAACAGAAGCCTGCAAGCTTGCCAGCTAGCATCCCACCACCCCAGCAGACACCCAGAGACTTTTGATAGAGTCCTTCCCAGCTGTTGCTGATTCGGAAGCGGCACTCCTGGCGTTCTCGGTCAATAGAAACCAGCTGCCAATTCCCCCAACCGCCCACGCTAGCAACTCTGGCAAGCGCTGCGAAGCCCTCTCGGAAGTCGGAGAATTGGGAGATTACCTGCCAATCGTACTCAACGCTCTTGCGCCCCTCACTTTGCAGAGCCAGACTAAAACGTTTATCTCCTACCATCGCCTGGAGGCTAGCCATTAATCTCGCCAGAGTCGTATCAATCCACATCATGACAATGGGATTGTTTTCAAAGGTGCAGCAGCCCCGTTGAGGATGCCATTCGAGGTTGAAGCCTGATATCTGGAAGTTTGCTGTGTCTTTATGTATTGCTTCTAACTTCGATTCAAATTCCGCCACGGGTTCCGGCAATGCCTCCTCCGTCTGCTTGGCGGACGTGATGACCTCTGTGAACATGCTGAAACTTTGGTCAAACATAGCTTTTAAAGTCTGTATTACAAAAATTTACATACAGACATCTGTATTACAAGATGTGTCTTAATTATTGACAAGCTTCTTCATATCTGTCCCCAGAACCTTAAGAACTTCATTAAATCTTTTATTATGTGGCTGTATTTTTTTAAGCGCTTTAACTTTGTTCTCCTCAATTCAACGAAAAAACGGCTTTCCTCCCCATCTCTGGCAGGAGTGGGTAGTAAGCAGAAAGTAGGGTGCGTTATTAACGCACCCTACAGGTAAGTTTGTTGCGTAAGTCCTGATTGATGAACTATCGGGGATGAAGCTTGCGCGATAGCGAAGCGCTGCTGCGAAGCGCAGATCGCACACATCAATTAGACAAACACTCTCTCAACCCACATTCTTTCCCTCGACTGGCACAATCGGTTTTTACCCAATTGGGAATTGAAAATTAGTAACCTATAGTACATAGACTACGTAAAAAACTCTTTCCATTACCCATTACCCATTACCCATTACC
>CBDTXL010000047.1:0-22871 GCA_965364435.1 uncultured bacterium | reverse complement strand
GTCACCGAATCGAGCGGGTAATTATTGCACTTGACCCCGATGCTGCTGGAGATGCAGGAATTGATTCGTGCATCAAAAGTCTATCGCAGGTGGATATCAGCACCTATGTTGCTCCAAAGCTACCATGCGGTCTAGACCCGGATGAGTACATTCTTGAATATGGTATAGATACCTGGAAAGCGCTCACGAAAGCAGCTATTCACGGCTATCGTTGGAAAGCTGAGAGAATTTTAGAATCGGGCGATCTAACAACCGATAGTGGCAAGGAAGCTGTACTTAATCAAGCGATCGCTTATGCGCGTTCGCAAAAAGATAAACTATCCCTACTGGTACTTCATTTTTTGCCCACCCTCGCTGGTGGTTTGGGGATGGATATCGAAGCGTTGAGAGAGGCTCTAGAGCGGCTACTTGGGGGCAATGGTGGTGGAAATAATAGCAATGGAGAGGATGAGTATTGGGGTGATGGCTCAGGTGTTGCGCGCAACACCTGGAATAGTCCTGTCGCTGTGAACGGTGAAATTGGATGGCTAGTTTTAAAGGAAGAAGAAGAAGATTCGATTTCCCAGTTTTTTCCGAAATGTAATTTTGATTTTGTTGTCGAACGCGAACTAGAAAGCGAGGACGGCGGGGGATTAGTTTTAGCAATCAAGCGTTCGCTTGACCGTCACCAGAAGCGCGTTATCGTTTCCTCTATTGATTATGGCAGGGTCATCGATTTTGAGGTAGCGCTCAAGAAAGCTTATGGTACTGGCATCGTTTGCAATCTAAAGCCAGATCAATTAAAAAATTTAATCCATTGCCGATTGCGAGAATACCGCGACAGGGGGGGGAAGGTCTACAAGCTAGTTGACCGCTACGGTCAGCAGCCAGATGGTGTTTGGGTATTTCGCGATCGCCAATTCAAACCAGATGGCACCCCCACCAACGAAGAAGAATCCGGTTGGGTCTTCAACCCGTCCCTTGGCAAAGAGGATTTTATTCCATGCCCAGAGTTAGCCCCGGAAGACCCGGAAGCGCTTAAGGGGTTAATAGATGCCTGTCACGCATTTTTTGGCGAGAAGAATATCCACCAAGTTTTGCTCACAATGGGCTGGGTACTATCTGGGATACACTCCCAGTCCATCTTTAAGCATGATAATTGCTTCCCTCTGATTAATCCCAATGGTGAACCCGGTTCGTGTAAGACGTTGGCGGCTGAAGCGGCATTAAGTCTTGTGGGCAAGAATTGGCCACAAATGGGAATGCTAGCAAAGGTCAGCACATCGGCTCTATATGAACACGGTAGCCGAACCGCTGGGTTGCCCTTCATGTTAGACGACCCAGAGCGCTCCAACGAGTTGGATGAAATCTTTAAAACATGGTACAACTGGAAGCCTCGGAGAGTCAGGGGAAACGACCAGCAGCCTAAAAGTCCCCTGGGTGTAATAACCAATCACATAGTGGGGGGGGAACAGGCAGCAACATTTACTCGATTTTTCCGCTTGACGTATGAGAGGGCATCAGGGGGGAACAAACAAGCATTTCAGGAGCTAAGGAAGGCACAAGAGGCTGCCAGCGGCGCATTTCCTCTACTGCTAAAAATCGGGTACGACCCAGATGCGATCGCAGCGCTCGAAAGAGAGCTACTCCCTCACCTACCTCTAGCCCATGCTCGAATTGCTCAGAGTTTAGCTATTCCGCTTTACTACGCTAAGAAATTAATCTCGCTGACGGGTTACGATTACGACCTAAAGCAATGGGTGGTTGAAAATTGCTGCGCGGCAGAAAACGATTCAGATAATTCCGCTGATTCTCTCCAGGATTTCACCAAACATCTTCTTTCACTCGAATCTGAATCTTTGTGTGGGAGCTGGAATTTTAAGCGCGATGTAGAGCGCGATGGCAACCTCTACATCGCACTGTTTGCAGCTGAGGTATGGAAATTGGTGGATAGGCACTTCAAGCCAGCTACTTACAATTTCAAGAGCCTCAAGCCATTGGTGCTGAAGGCAGGCGGTCGAATCGATACCACGGTGCGATTCGACCGCGATCGCGACAGTGTGCTGGCTTACGAACGGGCAAAAATCACCGCACCAGATACCCAGGATTCAGAACTAACCCCCCCGGAAACTCAGCCCCGAAAAGCTTGGCTTATTCCCTCCAGGTTTTTTGATGGGAATAACCCATCGGGGGGGAATAATCCATCGGGGGGGAATAATCCATCGGGGGGGAATAATCCATCGGGGGGGAATAACCCTCCTGTAACGGGCGCTGTAACTGGTGTAACTGGTTGTAACTGGAATCCGGTTACAGGGTCAAACAACGATTCTTCAAGGGTTTCAGCCCCCTATGAAAGCTCTTGTAACCATGTAACTGAAAAAATAGATATAGATATAGAAAAGAAAGCGGGTGAACTTTCTATTTCTGATGAGGAAATTTTTCGCGAGGCACCCGAAAATCCCGGTTACAGCGGTTACACGGTTACAGCCACCCGCGAAAACCTGACAGAACAAAGGTTACAGCCTGTAACCGAGATTTCAAAGAGTTTGGTTACACCCGAAAATCTCAGTTACAGCAGCGCCCCCACAAAAGTGGTTGAAACAACACAACAAGAAACTTGTGATAACAACACTGTCCTGGAGGGGGTGTCAGGAAAATCCGAGATTTCCCTTGAGATTTTGAGAAAAAGCCCGATAGTTTTGCCAGCGAAAAAATCCTCGGCTACAGTGACGGGGGCGGAAGTAGTAGCCTCGGTAGCCTCAGCACTGGTTTCCGAGGCGAACTCGGCTATTACCCCCGGAGGTGCAGCAGTGGTCGAGAATGCGCCTTGCGCGGCACAACTACCAACTGGTGTTGTTGCCCAAGCGCCTCTCACCCCAGCTGAAAAAAAGGAGCTTTGGGATTTGGAAGTTGAATCACGGCTAGGTGCTGGCATTCTTTGGAGGGCTGGGGAACTCAGCGCGCGCGAAATGATTTCGAGGCTAGTGGCCTTAAAGAAAGAAGTGGGCGCGCGCCTATACAATGCTGCGGTGGCGCGGCTGGATGAGAAGCATAAAAAATTGCTGCAAAGACTAAGGGAGGCGGGTTGAGCTGAGCAGTTTTTGAGTCGTTTTAGACCCGTTTTTTAAAGTTTTCCCAAGAAAGCGGGTCTAAGACTCGCGAGTTTTCTACTTACTGAAAACAGCAGGGCGTAACGGCGCTGAAACGACGCTTTCTTGGTGGCACCTCCCTCAATAATGTAGTGAAGTGTGGAAAAACGATGAAAAAGCTACCTAGTTCAACACAACCTGAAAGTGGTACCCCAGCCGTAACTTTATCGTGCTACGGAGAAGTGAATAGGCTTTGCAGGCTAGCCACTGTATTGTCGGACGTTATTCATCTTGCGGCAGAAGATGGATTGGCTCTGAGGGTGATTCAAAAAATTGTTGAGATACACGATCACAAAGGATGCTTAACAGTCACTTGGGGAATTCTGCCAACGCCAGCAGAAAAGGAAATTTTAGAAAAGGCTTGGGAACTCCAGAATGAATATTTCGTTGAGCATGAACTGGATGGCGCTCGGATAGACAGCGATTGCAGACTTTATAGATAAGGAGCGAAAAAAGGCAATTCACCCGCTGTTTGCTGCTAGGTGCAATATTTTCGGCGTTTTTGCCCCCTCACCCAAATTCACATTCTGATAACCGAGGTGGGCGAAATTGTTGGCGGTGAGCTGAAACTGAAAGACACCTCGGAACTGGATGACAGCGATATTGCTGCGCTCGCTGAGGTCTCGCAGATAATCGTTGAAAATCCCAAATCTGGGACAAAAACCACCAAAACAAAGGTCAAGCTCTATAACAGGCTAGAAGCCCTCAAAGAGCTAAATCGAATGTTCGGAGTCGGGCAAGATATGAACGTGCATATCAACGGTCTTAGACCGTATGGAATAAATATTGTGCAGGATGTCGATGGTAGATTCCATCTGATTGATGAGCGTGTTCCTGCGGTGGAGACGATAGAAATCGAAAGTGATGCAGTGCCAGATTGACAAGCCGGAGCAAAAAATGCACAGCATTCCTATTATAGCATATCGATTCCGGAAAGTCAACTCTTACAGTTTGTCCGACTAGCCAATTTTGGGAAGAAAAAGCCGGGGTTGCTCATAGGGTCCCCGCCCCTTCCTGGTTGTAGCATGCCGTAGTACCCCTGCACCTCCTTGACAAAGGGAAAAGACTTTCTTGAGTCGCGGTCACAACTCCAAGTCTCTGCTGGTGGTGCGCTTTTTCAATTTCCGGCTCACAGGTTTTGGGATAGGAGCCGGGGGCTGTACCTCTTGAATCTCCTGAGTGATGCCCTGTCTTTGCAATCCAAACCAGCTGTAATTTTTCCCCAGCTTGTTTCCAGGAAATGCCACGCCTCCCAGCTCGTAGCTAATGCCCTGGATTTTGCCTGTGCGAGTCTGTTTAATTCGAGGTTCCACCCCAGCATCCTTTAGGCGTTTCAGGTATTGGCTCATGGTCGGTTTATCGGACATCGCCGCATCACATAAATCTTGGATTTGGCGTTTGATACTCTCTTGAGGTTCAAGCCCCTGCTCAGCTTCCCGCTTGAACCGCCGCATCTGCCCGGTACTGACCCCGGCTCGTTCGACTTCCCAGGACGAAGCCACTGGGGTCAGTTCATATTTCTGTTCTAGGGTTCTGAGGATTTTTTCGGTTCGGCGAAAATCAAACGAGCTATCGGCACACTGACCATCAATATTTACCCGATTAACAATGAGGTGAGCGTGTGGTCGGGGTTTGCCTTCAAACTCAGTGTCATTGTGCAACACCAATATATATTGATTGCGGCTCATGCCTAAGCCATCCAGTAAGTCTTGAGCTAGAGCCTCCCATTCCTCCTCCATAAGCTCCCTGTCTTCAGGAGCAGGGCTGAGGCTAATATGCTCAACTGGCTGCTGTACCCGCTGGTTCAATTGGCTGAAGGCTCTAAACTCTGCCGCCAGCGGACGGGGCGTAGTCGCTGTCATATTCCCGCCAATCAGCCGCGCATCCTCTTTTCCAAGGACATAGGAACACACCCCAGCAAAACCATTCCCCCTCGTAATTTTGCCAATCAACGTTCCCCCCTTGGTACTATCCCCACTAGCTGGAATCGAATCTCGAAGAGCATTTTTTTGACCGCCGCAATTTCTGCTCTTGGATCGGCAGTTACTGGGGAACCTTCCTTCACGGCTCGATTAATGGCGCGGGTCATCTGGTTCAGGAGAGTGCCAATCTTGCCAAGTTCCCAGTAAGTCTCTCGATTGACTTGGGGAATGGGCGCTGGCAGCGATCGCTTCTCCACACAATGACGAACGAACTCAGAAAGATTTTTCCCCAGCCCAACTTCTTCAGCTAGCACCACCCAGCGCTCGTGTTCTGAGGGGCTTAGTCGCAACTGGAAGACGCTAGTTCGTTTCTCTAGTTTGATCCGTTTGTGTTTTGTCATGGGATGATTCCAATAGTTGGGGTGTCCAGAGGGGTTTCCCCTTTGGCAAGCTCTGGCAGGGAGATCAACTTTCAACGTAGCAAAAAAATGTCATGACCCTGCCACTGCTTGCTCCCTCAGCGAAAAAGTAACTATCGAAAATAATTATGAATAGTAGAGAGCAGACTAGGGAGCGGGTAAAAAAGCGTATTCCGCTGTGGTCAGCCTCCGGATTTTGCAGATTACTGGCAGAGATTCTCATCAAAAAAGATAATTTTAGGGGGGCTTTAAGAGAAGTCAAAGTGCAAAATAAGGAAGAATTTTTCCTTTAAAAACGGCTCTGCTGATAGCTTTTAGCAATAAAGGGCTAAAAAATGAAAAATTTGATTCTTACCAATACCTTAAGGTTCCTTGTGCAATAAGCTGGTGCTAATGAAAACTCGAAAAAATTCCAAGGGTGAGTTCATAGGAGTCAAGGAGGAGTATAAAATAAGCCAAGAGGGGTCAAAGAAGGGTCAAACATAAGACCTAAAATTCGTCCCAAGCATCAAGTTACTGACTAGAACTTTTAATAACTTGCAGGCACGGGAAAGCCTATTGAGATTATTTAGTACCGTGGCTTATGAGTGACTCTTTTTGGCTTATGCTTGACCCATGTTTGACCCCTCTTGGCTTATCGGGAAAAATGAAGTGTTTTATTGTAAAACAACCTACTGATGATAAGAGAGGAGAAGAGTTGAGATGACCCAGCAATTGAATTTCAGGTGGCGCTCTCAGCCAAGCGCCACATCTCCAGATGGGATTCTGCTTTCTTACCTGAATGACCAGTTGCCATCCGTGAAAAGCGAGATGATTCTGAAAGCGCTGAGGGCATATTGGTTAGCCCAAGCGTATCAGGCTTCCAATAAGAAGCGGGGGCAAGAACTGAAGAAGTTGGCACAACAGATGATTTTTAGCTTAGAAGAGCAGATCACCCAATTGCGGGTAGTTTTCAACCTTCCTGCTGCCACTCTATTGCAGACATCGCCTACCGTCTTAGCTTCAAGCTCTCTCCAGCTTAGAGAGGAAGAAGATATTGAAGATGAAGATGAAGATGACTGGGAATCAGAATCTTTAATCGATATGAATGTTTTTGGTTGATGGCGAGAAGGGGGGAGCGAGAGGAGTGCGATCGCTCAGGCTCCACCAGCGCTGATAAATTTTCCACTCAGTTTTGGCTCAAAATTTTCAGTTTTTTTGAGGTTTTGAGTGGTTGGAGAGAAAAAACGAGCGCTCAAATCTTGGTGAGGAGTCTGCCCCCAGGGGCGGTATACAGCCGTTTAAGAGAGTGCCCCACCTGAATAGACATGACAAATCGTGACATAAAAATGCCAACCCACCGCCTTCTATGCCGCGACTACACTGGGCTTGGGCTTCCCTCTAAATTTTTATACCCTGTTAACTTTTGCTAACATTCTTTGACCACATCACCTCTCGCCCCTTCAGGAATACCGAGCTTGACAAACGTAAAAGTTATCTAGTCTGGAGTTTCCTCCAGGAATATGCCAGCTTGACAAATGTAAAAGTTTGACCTGACAAATCCCTACATATTTTGGGCAGCTAACTAGTCTGTACTCCTCGCTACCACTGGCATAGAAGCCTTGGCACAAAAAAAACCGCGCCCTGGTGGTGAACCAAACCCAGATTATTGAGCGGCTCTGGCAAGTCAGGAAGGGCGGTTCAGCCGCTTGGAAGGAAGCTTACCAACAGTTCAAAAAAATAATGGGAGATTAAAAATGGACGCAAGAAGTGAACTCGTAAGCCAGAAACTTGAAGCTCACGACCTTACCGGGGCGATTGAAGTAGCAATAACTGAGGCTGATGAGGCAAAGGTTTTGGCAGTACAGGCGATCGCTAAGATAGATGACGGGCTGAGCCGACTCAATAACCCACATTTCGCACCCTCAACTGTCACACGGACGGCATGGGCTGGTGGCAGTCAATACTATTTGCTTATCTAAGGGCTGTTGTTGGGCGATGAGAGCAAAATTATCGACTGTGACGGTTGAAAGGGCGGAATGTGGGTTAAATAAAGTAACCCAAAGAGAAAATTGCGTTTATTTCGATTATTGCGTTTGTTTCGTGTAATGTTTATATTGGAATTACACAGAGGAGGTAAGAGAGGTTTTTAGGCAAAGCCCAAAAACCCAAACTTTACGCTCAGGCTTGCCTCAATAACGGAGGGAATTTCTATGGCGCTCTCTACTACTTACAGCAAACCTGCAATTCCTACAGAGGCAGATGCCAAGCTTTCTGAAGAAAGTAGCCGCATTTTGGCATCTCATATTCGGTTCAAGCAGTCTACTCAGCAACTCAAAGTGGTTGAAGAGGATGGGAGTGAACAGACAGTTGAGATTCCCGCAGCAGCATTTCACCTGCTGGTGGATATTCTGTCTCAAATGGCTCAGGGGAATGCGGTTACTCTCATCCCCATCCATGCAGAACTCACGACTCAGCAGGCAGCAGATATCCTGAATGTCTCCCGCCCGTTCCTTGTGAAGCTTATCGAATCACGTCAGTTGCTCTGCCGCCGTGTGGGACGGCATCGCCGTATTCGCTTTGAAGATCTGATGAACTATAAACAACACATTGATGATCAACGAATGCAAGCCCTGGACGAACTTGCGGCTCAGGCTCAAGAGCTGAACATGGGCTATGACTGATGTATGGCATCAAACTTCACAGCTCTCTACGATTCGTGTGTTCTGTACCCAGCACCTCTGCGAGATTTACTCATGCAGTTGGCGCTGACTGATTTGTTCAGAGGTCGATGGACAGATCAAATTCATGATGAGTGGATTCGGAATGTGCTTAAAGAACGACCGGATCTCACACTTGAGCAACTCACTCGCACCAAAGAGTTGATGAATAGCCATGTGCGCGATTGCCTGGTGACTGGCTATGAGTACCTGATTCCCTCACTTGAACTGCCTGACCCAGACGATCGCCATGTTCTAGCCGCAGCGATCAAAGGGGGCGCAGACGTGATTGTGACGTTTAACCTTTCAGATTTTCCTCAAGCTACCCTGGAGCAGTATGACATTGAAGCCCAGCATCCCGATGACTTTATCTCTAACCTAATCGACTTGAAACCAGCGAAGGTAACAGCGGCAGCAGAGACCACTAGACAGCGCCTTAAAAATCCTCCAAAGCCTATTAACGAGTACTTAGAGACCCTGTTGAAACAAGGACTCAGTGTTTCTGTGTCAATGCTCCGAGAACTGTATGACGAGTCTTAGAACTGGCATAGTTCCATGTTGCCAGTGCGACAAACTGCAAAATAAGGGGCTGGTGGGTGTAAGCTGCGTTCTGGAATTCAGCCAGTCTTGAAGTGCTTCTGAGGTTTGAAGGTTGAGCGTGACGGATTGCCGCTGAGAGCCTTTACCCTTGCCCAGAATGTCAAGTTTGCGAGTCTGTGGGTCGAAGTGCCTGACATCCAATGAAATTACCTCAGCCCGTCGCAACGCATTTCCCCAAAGCATTACAACAAACTCCTTCTAGCCGATTCTAGAAGAAATGCTTGTAATATCAGTCTTACTGATTTTATTATTGCGATAGGTTGGAACTGTCGGAGTTGTTAAAATGCAAGATCACGAATCTTTGTCTAAATATTTAGAAACAACTATCACTGTAGGTTCCTCAGTAATAGATTATTTACGTGAAAATCAAGACGACTTACATAAGACAGACGATAAACATAAATTGTGTAATTTTAGGATTATGTTTTATAAAAACATAATAAACTTGGCGAAATCTTTTAAAGTTTTGTCAAGTAGTGAAGAAAAGTCTTTTAGTATTTTAGCTCTCGGAAGTCTTACAAGAGCTGTTTTTGAAGCCTATAGACCATTTTATTATTTAACAATCGATAATGTTGACAAAAATTATCAGAATTTTAGAATGTTAATTTTTCAAGCGTATGGTTATATTGAAAATGCTAACCTTATTAAAAGTATTAATGGCGATATAAGTAAAACGGAAATCGAAAGTAATTTGAAAAATATCAAAAAACAAATAAGAAAGAATATTTTCTTTAAAACCTTGACTGATGAAAGTGATATACCTGAAAAACCAGTGTATACATCATTTACTGGTCATGATAAAGATAATGAAGAGTTTAGCGACAGACTAAAATTGAAAATTGTGAGTGCCGATGGCTGTTTTAAAGATCTAAAAAAGATAATTTCAGAGAGAGTAAAAATGCTGAATCTGGAAATTATCAACGACGTGGAGGTTAAAGATCTTGAAATAAGATTTGATAAATTTTTCTATAAGTTATTCTCAAATTATGTACATTCGTCTGCATTTGCTATAGCTCTGATTCAACATGATGATTTTGAATTAATCAAACAAGAATCAGACATAATGATATCGTCTGTTATTTTTTGTCTTTGTTTAGCAATTGAAGATATTTCTAATTTATATCCTTCAATTGAAGAGATTACTAACTCTTCAGAATTTCAGGAAAGTTTATTAGAGGGTAGCCTCCTTTTTCTAGGAAATTTGTTAGGTAGACATAAAGTTAATAAATAAGAGTTGATAGGCACTTTATCAACCATTTGATATTCATTTACTCAGCTTTAATTTTAAAGCGATGCCATCCAAAAAGCTCTCATTCAGTAAACTTAGTATCCTGCCAATTTTCTCTGCTCCCTGACGGGTAATGTTTCAACTTTAGTGCAACGCAATTATATAAAGCGTGTCACCTTTACGGTAAATACAGGCTGCTACTGTCGTTAGGTCTGGCGTGAAGATAGCGGCTGGTAGTGGCTACTGATTCATGCCCTAGGGTTTGTTGCACTAAATGTATTGGCGCACCCCGATCTAAACTATGGGAGGCGTGAGCGTGTCGTAACCAGTGGGGTGAGACTTTCCCCTCTATCCCTGCTCTCTTGGCTGCGGCTACGACAATGCGCCAAAGTTGATGGCGGTTAATATGTCCACCTTTGCGACTTTGGAACACAGGGTCATCGTTGGAGCGATCGCCTCTCAGTTTCACCAGCTCCAACCAGACATCCTGCTTTAACAACACAGTGCGAGTTTTTTTGCCTTTGCCGAACACCGTTACTTGTCCAGTATCACCCCGTTCCTTTAAGTCTTTCCAAGTCAGTGTGGAAAGTTCCGACACTCGCAGCCCCCCAGAGTAAAGCAATCGGAGAATAAGACGATTACGCGGGTCAGTCTCTAGGGCGATCATTGTCGCCACTTCCAATTCACTGAGAATTCGTTCGTTTAGACAGTCTTTAGCTTTCACTTGGGATAGGGCAGCACCCGGATTTACCTTCAACACCCCAATTTTATGAGCAAAGGTGAATAGACTTTTAACTGCTGCTGTTGCCGTTTTTACACTGTTATCACTTTGTGTTGAAAGGGTTAATCGCCATCCTTGTAAATCAGCTAGTGTTGCAAGATGTAATGGTTTGCCTAGATAATTTAAAAAGCTCTTGGCATACCTGCGGTAACTGTTTGCTGTGTTATCACTTTTCGCGTCTAACCACATAGTTATCAGTTGCTCGTGAGCATCGATAGGCTTGACATCAATTGAGGTGTTTTGGTGTGTTGTGAGATTCATTTTTTTTGTCAATCCTGGGTGAAATTATGCAACATTAACCGCGTTATGTTTTATTAATGGGGCTAATTTAGCCCCAATCCGAGTAAATTTAGATTGGGGCGAAAGGTGAGCAGTGCCACCCCTTCCTCCTTCAGAAATCGAAGCCGTCGTCAGCAGCCCCTACCGCTGCTAGTACCGGGGCATCCGTTGTCGTTTGGGCGTCCGGGTCAATAACCTGTAGGCAGTCGGAGCGAAACCAGCGATTTCCAAGATGGGTAAGCAGTGTGCTGCCTTGCTCGGTTTCCTTGACGACGGGAAATACTTGACCATAGAAGTCATCAGCCTTGAGCTTTACCCGCGCAAGCTTTGTAGAAGTATCAGGCTTGGAGTCAACGTCAAGCGCAAGCTGGCTGGGCTTTTTAGCTTTCTCAATTAGGGACACAGCACCAGGACGCATCCCCATGTTTACCCCAGTCTTGAGGCTTTTGCAATCCAGAATCCCATTCGGCATGACTTGAATGACCTCGTAGGAATCGCCAGGGGTTAGCAGCGGCGTGACAATATCGCCCGGTGCCACATCGCCTGGATTCACCGGCTGTGGGTGTTGTGGCTTTTTGTAGCTGGGAGGCTTGGCACTATCGACCTCGGTATGGGGCGATGCCGCTAGATTTTCTGAGGCGAGGCGATTGATTTGGTTCATGTTCAAGCCCCAGAGTTTCAGTTCCCATTTGAATGGCAAGTGCTTAGCCGGTCGCACCTCGAAACCCGAAGCCACCTCGTGACGAACTGCCAGCCACTTACCCCAGGATTCAGCCCGTTGTTTTTGGCTAAACCCTGCATAGACCGCTTTGATTTCCCCTGAGTGTTGAACTTTCAGGTATCCGACGCTCACGCTCACTTCGACAAAATCGGTAAAGGCTGGCTTTTTAGATTCGGAATCGTCAACGCCCCCGCTGGCGGAACCAAATGCAGGTTGAACGCGATTAGGGCGCTTAACAGGCTCTGGCAAAGGTGAAAATTCTACAGGGCAAGCAAAAGGTGAGACAAAGGGAGACGCCCATTGACAATGCTGACCCGTATGGGGTGCATCCTCCCAGACCAGAGAGCATAAGGGACTGGCTAGGGGACTAGCCCACTCGCAGGATTGACCATTGTAATAGAAGCGATCGAGGTAGGTTTCGACGGTTTCATAGAATTCCTTGCCCTTGCGCTCCAAATTCACAGCTCCCATAAAGCTGAGGTCAGTGCGGTTGATGAATCCTGCCTTGATATCATCCTTGGATTTAACCTCATAGCCCCAGCACGCGGAACAGCGATTTTTGATTGCCTGGGAGTAAGTTGAGCGCTGAGGCTTGGTTTCTTCCAGGTCATCGGTCGTCAATGTTTCGCCCGTTTCTCCGTTGAGACACAGCAGTTCAAAATCATCGTCGTCGTCTGCTTCAGCGACCGGACCAGTCGGATCAGTGTCGGGCGCTGGCGGTTGGGGTTGGTTCCCGCCGTCGCCCAATAAACCCCATACTGCTGATTGCAGAGTAGCGATCGCCTCAGCATCTAATTTTTGCTTGATTTCATTCAGGGTCTGGATAGCTCCCATGACTTGACGTTCAAGGGCAGCTAGTTCTGCTGCTTTTGCCTCTCGATTGGCGGCGAGTTCCCGATAGTGTTCAGCAAGTTTTCTGTGTTCTTCGATCTGGGCTTGGAAAAGTATCATTATGTAGACTCCAAATTGGTTTTTTGCGGGTCATTTACAGGGCAGCGCTTAGATGGGTAGTCCGGGCGCTGCCTTTTGGTTTTTGGGTGCGGGGCTTAGGCGATCGCTTGGAGCGCTTCAAGTTGGGTAATCATCATCGCCTTGGTCGCATGCCGATTTTTGCCCCGGACATCGCGCCACTGAATTTTGTGTGCGCTGCATAATTTGCGAAGCGTCACGGCATCCAGGGCGTTTAAGTCGATTTCAGGTTTTGTGACTTGAGCTGGCTTGACTTCCTTGGCAGGGCATAGTGCCAAGACTGGCTTGACTGGCTGGGATTTGGCGGCAACCCAGCGGCGGGTCACTACAGCGGGTGTAACCGGGGTTTCCCAAGGGTCAGCGATTGCGGGTGTTTCTGGCTTGGCTTCCGAAGTTTCTGTCATAGGTTCTACGGTTGTTGGCTGGGTTGAAACTTGAAACTGGCTGGGTGTGGAGCGAAGCCAGAGGATGAACAGGATTGCAACGATGTAGCAAGCGGTCGAAAAGATGAAGTCCATTTTCTTAATTCCTATGTGTCGAAGATGTGTCGGAACTTTTAGGGCTTTAGTGTGTAGCGACTTAGCCTTTATCTACACATAATATAGCCGTTAGGCAACCTTGGTGTCAAGCCATTTTATAGCCATTGCTGTAAAGAGATAATACAGCCAAAAACTAGACATCTGAGCATAAATCAGTTAGGCTAGCCAATGTATAGATAGGGGAAGCAAAAATGACAGACCGTAGAAAAGGGAAGCAGGTTAACTTTCGACTCACTGACCAACTGGCAGAGCGCTTTGAGGTCTACTGTAAGGAACGGGGCATTACCATGACTCAGTTTCTGGAGAACTCCATTAGACAAGCGCTGGGACAACCGCTCACTATTCCACAGGATGCGCTGGGAGTTAGCCACCGTATAGTCAATGTAGGGACAACTAACACAGCGATTACTGCTGCTGACGTTCAAGGATTAGAGGACTTGGTGAGGGATATTATTCGTGGTGAGCTAGCAACAGTGGGGGAATGGCCAGCCTGAGAGAGGAGTGCGAGACTCTCAGGCAAACCTGTTGTGAATTGGAAACTGAGTTAACCGCCGTAAAAGCAGAACGGGATGAGCTGATAAAAGACCATCAGCGCTCTTCAGAGAAAGCGCTAACTCCAGAGAAACGCGATCGCATCTTGGCAGCGCTGGGGGTTGGGAAGCAATCGCCACAGTACAAAAGGGTAAAATCCATACTAGATGCGATGATGAGCTGAATATCACAAGCCTCTGGTGTAATGCCAGGGATTTTTGTTTTGGTGGAAGCGATCGCTTAAAGCAACTCGTACTTTTCCAGCGCCGCTTCTGCCAATTGATTGAGTTGAGCTAGTCCTTCGTCCAAGCTAGTCCTCATCTCCTGTGCGATGGCTTTTATCTCATCAGCCTCAGTTATTGCTACTTTAATCGCCCCGGTAAGGTCGTGAGCTTCAAGTTTCTGGCTTACAAGTTCTGTTTTTGTTTCCATTTTTACTCCCCCGTCAGCTCCCTGAACTGGTTGTACGCTTCCTTCCAAGCGGCTGAACCGCCCTTCCTGACTTGCCACAGGCGCTCAATAATTTGTGTTTGGTTCAGTTGAGCGGTTCGCAGTTGTTTTATCAGTTCCAGTACCTGGAAGCGGGTTAAAGAGAGCGGCGTGAACCGGGACGATTCTGGGCTAGAAGCCTTGTCATCTGGTTGGTTCAGCGGTTCAGAGGGTGGTTCAGACGGTTCAGATGGTTCAGGCACGATGACACCGAACTCTGAGCGCAGATACTGAGCATCTAAGTGCCGTGCTACATCCTGCCAGTCAACATTGGTGGGGCTAGCCCCATCAGCCAGCTCTGGCACGATACCCAGTCGGGGACGGCTGCCCACTGAAGTAAAAATAATCGGGGTCTTAAGCTGACTATCTTTAATGGCATTGGCTAAAGCGCTATAGGCTGCGGCGATCGCTTCCCTGTCTTCTGGCGAACAAATGGATTTGTTAGTGAACATCAAGCGAATTGTTTGCAGCTCGCCTTTTTCTTCTCCATCCTGGTAGTAAATGAAGCCCTGGGAGAAAATATCCAGTGATTGTCTGATGCTGGCGTCATTCGCTAGACCCAGTGAGTCTAGGTTTGCACTCTGGGTATCCACGACCAAGCTTACGCCCATGTCGCGCCCAATGGTGATAATCTGGCGAATCATTGACAAGACGCCTTGCAGTTCATCCTTGGTCAATCGGGCTTGCAGTTCCTGGTAAGTGCCGTACCAGTCGCCTAAGATTAAGCGAATGGGCTGGGTTTCCTTTAACCTTTTGCGCTCTGAGGCTGGCTGCTGTTTTCTGGTGAGGAAGATGTCATAGACAGCATAGAGCGGGGCTAGTAACTGCTTTACTAGCGCTGTCCTGGCTTCTTTATCGCTGGGCATCAATAGCAGCGCTTCAGGGCTGAAGATTACCAGGCGATCGCGTCTGACCCCAAACAAATCATCATTTTTATTGAGCAGTGCATAGAATTCCGACTGAGGATACCGACTGATGAACTGCTGAAGGAAGTACTGCTCAGTGGTACTCTTCCCCGTACCCGTGCCAGAGGCGATTAGTAGCGATTTATCGCTAACGACCATTGACTTAATGATGCTCTGCCCAATGCGGCGATACTCTGAGAATTGGTCAGCGGCGACGGGTTCGATCGCGATCGCTTCCACTTGTTCGCCCTCTACTTTATCGCTGGGGTCATTCACTTCATCCAACGATTGTCCTGGTAATGCGGCTTGTGGCTTTCCGGTGGCTTGCTGCATCTGCTGTTGTGCCTGTGCGCACGCTGCTGCACGCGCCTGTTCCTGGAAAATGGCTATCTCTTCTGGGGAGAGCATAGAAAGTTGCTTGGAGCGTGCGGCTCTGTCGGCTCCGAACTGCCAAAGCTGAAAATCTAAATCGGCTGCATACTGGCGTTTCCGGTCATCATTGTAAGCGTCCAACATTACCCGCCGTTCCTGCTGCCAGTTGGTTAACTTATTTAACACCCATGACTGTTTTACTGTTTCGCGGTACTGGGGAAGGTACTCGATTAGCTTCCTCTCTCTGGCTTTACTCAGTCCGTAGGCGGCGCTAATGAACCCCACGCTAGCCAACCCCCAGAGCCATTTGTGAGGGTTTGTTGCGGGTAGAATCCTCAGTCTGGTGGCTTTTTCTGCAATGATTCGGTCAGAGGGTGTCAGGGGGTCATTCAAGATGCGGCTGAACTCGGACGCTGGCATTAAGTACCGTTTGTCTGAGGTGCAGAACTGGGGTGAGCTGTTTGGCTTAAAGCAGTACTCAATCAAGTCTACCTGCCTGCCGTAGCAACTAATTCCGAAGGCTAAAGCACCGCTGGCGAGTAATCCCCCAACCACGATGCTGTTTAACCGTCCCTCTTTTCTGATCTGATTAGAATCCATTCCGTCTCCCTCCCTTCAACACTGCGATCGCGACAATTAACAACACCACCCCAATTCCAGCCAGTCCCAGCCTTGTAAAGTCGGGTGGTTGAGGCTTAAGCTCAAAATTCTTGACCTCAGTTAGGAATTCACTCTCCCCCTTGGTAGCCAAGCTCTCAAGCTGTCTATAATCTTTTGTCCCTGCCCACATAGCCCCGGTCACTGTCAGCGCTTGAGCTAGAGCTATCGGGAACTCACCATCAATAGTTGGTTTGCCCTGCTCAACCCGAATCTTGGTCAGAGCATTTCCCAAGCACACGGCGATGACGATACCTCCTAGCGTGCTACTGGCGATTGCCGGAATTCCTAAACGAGCGAACAAGTGAATTCCTGCACTGCTGCCAGCGATGGCCCAGAAGGTTGCGATCGCTTTGTTCAACAGACGCCGATTCAAAAAGATGGAGTGGATATCACTTTCTAAACGCTGTAAATCCTTGTCTTCTGGCGTCTCTTGGGGCTTAGGGGGTGTTGGGTTGAATGTCCAACCGTTGGGTTGTCCAGTTTTGTTTCTGGTGAAGCCGTTGAGTAATGAGTCAAAATCAGTCATATGTGCAACCTCATGCATTAAAAAAAGCCCGAACGCTCTAACTGTCCGGGCTTTGTCATTAGCTTTTCCTTAAATGCCCATCGCGTTTCTAAATCCCTTCCAGAGCTTGCCTAGTCCACGGGCATTCGACCCTACATAATCTGGCTTTGGAATCCGGCTGATATTCGCCTCACTGCCTTGTTGCCAGAGCAGGTTGTTTACGGCTTTGTCGTAAGCACGGTCAGCGGCGTCCTGTGCGTCCAGGGGCTTATTCTCTTCTTTGATTAGGTCAGTCTGGTACTTTGCTACTGCCATTAGTTCTGCCGTAGTCCCCTGGATTTGGATGAGTTGGTTTGTCCGCAGATGTCGAGCTGTTTCAGCCGCGACGCTATACCCCTGCCTGTTTGCCATCTCTGTCAGCTCATTGCCCATCTTGTTCTCAGCTAAGGTAGCGTCATAGATCGCCGTCATTGTCTGAGCGCCAGACCGTTGGGTTTGTTTGACCAAATCAGCTAAGGCTTTGTTGATGTCCCCGGTCGTTTCGATAGTTAGCTTGGTTGCATCCAGTGCTTTCTCTAGGTTGTCTTTGGCAGTTTGAGAAAGTCTGCCCATGTCTGCGATTTTCTGAATAGCTCCCGGCTCCCCATAGACAGCAGCCAAAAAATCAATTTGGGAGATACCAAACAGCTGACCCATTGCTTCTAGAGTCCCAGGGGCTGCGTCTGCAATGTGGTTTCTTAGGGTAGCGTTTCCGTAGTTTCGGCTCATAATTTCCTCCTCGCGTGCCCTCAGCCTTCAACTGAGGGCGTTTGTTTACTACTTAACTGGTTCGTTGCGTTGGTCTTGGGCGTTCATCCAAGTCCATGCAGAATTCACAATGTTCAGGTCTTCGCTTTCGAGTGGGCAGGGCAGCTCCCCACGGTTTTGAGCATCCAAAAGCCTGACGGCTTCAAGAGCCAGCTTGGGGGGTACCCCTCGCTCGATCAGGGCGGGTAAATTTACATCAATGAATTCGCTCATTAGCCAATCCTCCTGTACATAAAGGAATTGGATGTTGCGCCAGTTTCGGCTTTTATCTCGGCTTCTGGCATATCTGCAATGATTTCTGACCAGCCAGTGTTTGAGTTAGTGATGTTTTGAGTAGCAATCGCACCGTAACCGGGATGTGCCCTCTCAAATTCCTCAACGACTTTTTGTTCTTTCGGAGTTAGGGTTCCGTCTGGACGTGTCATGTCTAAGCCTCGAAGATGAAAGCGATCTGCGCTTCGCAGCAGCGCTTCGCTATCGCTGCGTCTAATTCGGGTAAATAGGGGTTGCCATCCTCCAAGGAGTAATAACCGCCGATGGCTTCAAAAGCCTGGAATTCAGCCGTCTGCGAGATTTGGTTATAGAGTTCTGTCGTTAACTCCAAGGTTTGACCGCTGTCGTAAATGCACCAGTCGGACTTGGGAATGCCTAAGCTCTCGATATGCCGCAACAGGTTGGCGATGACTTGATAAGTTGCTGATGATTGTGAGTCGAAGTTCGCCATTAGTCCCCCTGTGCCTGCTGCTGAAGCGACTGCTGTAAGTCGCGGCATTCGTCGGCGGCTGCATCCAGCAGGGCGTTCCCTTCAGCCAGCTTTTCCGGCGTCAAGGGCGTCGTCGCAAGCTGGTTGAGAAATTCCATGAGAGCTTGCTGTTTGGGCGTTAATTCGGATTGTTGTGACATGATCGGAAAATCTCCTTTAACTTTTGGTTTTTGGGGAGAGAGCTAGCGCTATGACTCTTCAATTCACAAGCGCTGGCTCTACTCTTAGTTGTTTTTACTCGCTTGCTCATCCAGAATCCTGGCGAGAACTGCGATCGCGTCGCTGTCGTATTCAATCGCCAAAAAGTTTCGGTTATTCTTGTTCCCGGCGACCGTAGCAATCCGGGCGTACACGTCGCTCCAATCACCGCTAATCAGTGCTTTGACTGCCAGAGCTTCCAGGTCAGTGAGAAAAACCTCGTAGCGTTGCTTCACCTCCTCTAGGTCTTCCAGATTTTCAAAATCTGCGACTGGCCCGGAAGCAGTTTCCTCAAGTTCTTGACGACTGGTGGGTTTGGGACGCCCAAACCTGAACGTGAGCGAGAAATTTAGCTGAATCAAGATTCCCTCCTTAGTGGTTAGTCTTTGCAAAGTACGGCGCTAGCCGCCTCCTCTGCTACTTCAATCGCCTGAACCGCTGGAATCATTTCTTCGCCACCGTGGGCATAGAGGGCTGATTTGGTAGCGAATAACAGGCTATTGACGGTGATGCGTTTCGACTTGAGCATATGCAAAAGCAGTTCTTCCAAAAGTTTGGCTTGGCTCAAATCCAGTAAGTTTCCGAAAACTTCAATCGATTGGGCTAGACCGTTGTTGAGTTCATCCATTGGTTAAACTTTCGCTCTAATAACGGCGACAGCCGAAAGATGTAGGTCATTCAGTTTTCAAGGTTCGACAAAATCAAAGACGACTCAAGCGGCGGTATCTTTCTCGTTAAACTGTGCTGCAAAGTCGGCAGCGAAGTCCAAATCATCTACCGCTGGTAACGCTGGCTGTTGAGGTTGAGGCACAATCGCTACAACTTTATTACCGCTTCCCAGTCCTGGCAGCGCATTCTTCAACCAACCAATTAGCCGTGGGATAAGCTCTTGCCGCATCATTGTCTGAGCAAGTTTATGCTCGTACAGAATGCGATTAGTCAGTGTGGTCAAGTCAGCCCCTGTTACCTCAAGAGCAGGGATGCCCATTACCCGCTCGGATTGTGAGCGTAGATATGCCTCAATATCTGGATCGAGCCTTACCCGTGTGTTCTGTGCCATTTTTTAGATCCTCCTTTGCAGTAGTCCTGCTGCGATAGCTTGAAGCCCAAGTGAGTTCGCCCAGCAGCCATCGGGAACAGTAGCTACCTTCTGTGTTGCCAGCATCTTGGAGATTCCAGGCATCTCAGTCCCTCCACCCCAAGCCACCAGGGATTGAGCAGCATCACGCCACTCTTCAGTAGCCTTAAGAGCCAGCCGCAGACGGTCAGCTAACCAGATCTTGAGCAGCCTTGCATAGATGGGACGGAGATTGAAATCACGACTACCGTAATTAAATTCGCCCGACTCTATACCCTTGCGGATAAGCTCAATGCTGCCTGCCTTGCCACTTCCCTTGAATTGGATTAGCTCAGAGTCAGAGGCGATCGCTTCCAGTAAATCAATGCACCCTCCTACTTCCAAAGGTTGGTGGTAAATTAGCTTTCCACCAGGGGCAAAAACTTGAGAAATTACTGTTGAAGTCCCAAAATCAAAAGCTATTACATGAGCCGCTGAATCAATTAGACTCAACCGTTTGGCATGGTAATAGCTGCCAGCACCCTCTGGGGCAACACTTCCAACAGCGATAGATACCCGTGACTGTGGCTTACTCTTGCCGTTGAAACTAACAATATGATTGCCATTTGTTAGCTCTTTTAATTTGACATTAAACAGGTCGCGGCTATGGGTGCTGAAGACCACAAATAGATTCCACTCTTGCCGATGTGGGAGAGTAGCCAACGCACCAAGCAACGTATGCAAGGCGTATTCAGCCTTTGACGCTGGGTCATCACTCAATTTAATGTGAGTCGTTGGTGCTTTCCATGCTGCAAGTTCACCTGTCAGAAATTCTCGGTCAATTAGGTCGGTTCTGTCGCCTGAGTGGTAGAAAAAGTGACCGCCTTCTTTAGACGATAAATCATCTATCAGCGCTGTCTTTAATTCCAACACTTTAGAGGGCTGTCTCAAGCGCATTTGAGAACCGTTTGAGTCGATGCATACCTTGACTAATCCTGCCCCACAATCGACCCCCGTGGGTATGAATGACCGAGATTGGGTAGAGTCAGCCTGTTTTGGCTGAGCAGCGGAAACCATATCTTTGCTCCTGAATTTTGTCCGATTGACCTCAAAGCTATGCTGTGTCTAGCATTGAGGATGTTTGCATTACTTCTTGCACCTAACCCAAAGCCGCCGAGGTTGGTCTGGCAGTTCACTCGGCTGGGCTGTTTTGGGCTGTTGTTGTTATAGTAGCGTTAACTCATTACTTCATGCAATATTTAATTCGTGATTTCTTTTATTAATGGCTTACCTAAATCACGCAGCGCTGGATTACAGGAAGTAGTGACTTTATAACTTCAGGTGAGACAATGGAGCTTATTAAGTTGGCGCAAGACAAGTCGGTGGTAACAAAACGAGACGATCCAAACTTTGCTCAGGTAAGCGGATACATAGCAAAAGACAAAGCACTGGAATTCAAGATCGCTTGTACTCGACGGCAGATAAGCCAAAGCGAAGCGTTGGAGGAGGCTGTAGATAAATGGTTAGTAGGTCAAAACGAAGCCTCATCTGCTACACCCGCACCCGCATCCGCCCAGCAGCCCAAGCCCAGCGGCGGCAGCAAAAACAGGGGGAAGAAGGGAGGTGACCAGTGAGCGAGACACCAGGTATTTACAACGTAGGCGTCCCCCGTCCCCAGCCTTCAGCCAGCTTTGAGACACAGCTTAAGGCTTTACCCCCTGCTGTGCGATCTGTTGCTGAGTCACTCTTCTTGCGAGATATGGAAGGGGCAAAGCGTTATGTTACCCAGTTCCTTACAGGCAGGGGGCAAGGGAGGGGCTAAGCATTTCTTTTAAATCTTTGAAATAGCAGATTTTTAATAATTAAAATACCGGGAGTTCAGTCAGATAAAAAGTTTGAGGTTCTAAAAGATAACTCAAGCTTGACAAATGTAAAAGCCGTGGCAACAAATGTCTTTTACATTTGTCAAGCTGCAAGCTGACAGGAAAAGTGCTAAAAAAAAGGATTGTGAAGTTAATTTTTCGCGGTGGTAATTTCGCCGTTTAGGAGGTAATATCGACGCAGGGGCATGGGCATAGCCCCACAAAAGTAAAACCAGGCAGCCATTCTTTTTGGCTCTTGCTGGCGGCACATACTAGGCAGCAAACACCAGGACAAAGAACACAGAGAACAGCGCCCAGCTGTAACAAAAATCAACTTAAGCTTAGCAGTCGCACAGCAAACACGCCCAAAAAAAAATGGCTGCCCTCATTCCGGAGTAACGAACCAAATGAAGGCAGACACTAAAATTGTAACTCAGAATGCTAGCAATATTCTCAAAGACCCGAAGTCCAAAAACGCTGGGGCTGTTGATTTAGTTGAAATCTTAGACCGTGAGGTTTACCCCAGGTTGACACCCGAACAGGTTTACAACTGGGCTGGGCATAACTTCAAGAGGAGTGGTAATCGCCTAAGAGGTAACCCACCCTGGGGGGAGAGCAAGTCGGGCACAAGCTTCACTGCATTTGACGATTTGGGCTTTCTCGATTCTCACAACGGCGGGGAAACAGGTGACCCGATAAAATATCGCTACAGCTTAAAAACCGGGGCATACGCCTATCCCAAAGGAAAGGACTGGATCGAAACGGTTAAGGAACTTTTCAATCTGGCTGACGTACCATTCCCAAAACGCGAATGGACACTCGCACAAATCAATCAAGCACAACGGCGAGAATCACGTCAAGCTATCCTCCAAGCTGTTCAGGAATATTGTGCTGATATTTTCTGGACTGCCAGAGGTGAAGCCGAACGGAAGCACTTGATTGAGGAGAGAGGCTTCACCTCACAGGGGTTAAAAAAATTTGGCATTGGTCTGTACCCGACTGTCAAGGAAATTAAACAGGTTCTACAAGCCAAAAAGTTAGAGATCGAATTAGCTAAACAAATCGGTGTCTTGGCGAAGAAGTGGGAAGGTTACATGATTTTCCCGTGGTCTAACTCCTATGGGCAACCACTAACCCTCTATGGGCATCAGAGCAAAGCCTGGGCTGAAGCAACGGGCAAACCGAAGAAATATGCTCTATTCAATCCCAAAGATGAGCAGGGGGCATGGCTTCATACCAAGGAATCTCCTTATTTTCTGAACCGAGCCATCCGCGAACGCCACAAGGAACTGGTACTAGTCGAGGGCATCACAGACGCTGCGATCGCACACCAGCAGGGTGATACTAGGGTAATCGCTTGTGTCGCTGCACAGCTTTCCTTCCAACAGTGTGAAACCCTCAAGCGTCACCGAATCGAGCGGGTAATTATTGCACTTG
>CBDTXL010000046.1:0-22929 GCA_965364435.1 uncultured bacterium | reverse complement strand
GATTAACGTATAGTCACGCTGTTCTAGCATGAAAATCTCCCCCAAACTGCTCAGTTATGTTTTAAGGGTATCAAAACCCAGAATCTGAGCTATGTAATTTGGGGGTAAAAAAATGCGGCAATACCTACGTTTGGATTAATTGCCGCAACAGATAAAAGCCAGCTTCTGTACTGGTATGGGTTAGGGGGTTCAGGCTGACACAAGTCCAGACAACGTATCTTTAAGTGGCCTCCACCGGAAAGCGCGATCGCCTCCCATTTCCACAGCCACTTTCACTCGCGGTTCCTGCTTGGGCAAAGTGGTTAAATATTCAACTTCCTGACGAGATAGAACTGAGCCTTCAAGAATCCATAGCACAAGCCCTTTTGACTTAGGCGGCAAATGTTCTAATTGGTAGTTCACTACAGGCGGCACAAAATAAACCCGAATGTCTTTCTTTCCCAAATGAGGAGGACGAACCCCGTGGACGCCAGTTAGATAAGCTGCTGGATCACCCAACCCTCTTGCAGTGATGGACAAGCTGGTATAGCCCACAGCCCTCAGACGGCGCTGATAACGCCCTTCAAATCCCCCTTCCAAAGGCACATATAATGCCAAGGAACCCGACTGTTCTAAGTCGCGGATGAACGAGTTGCCGGTCGTGATTAGTGCCATCTCTACCTCCGATTCCGCTTTAAGTTTTGTTAATTACCGTTAGGGATTTATTATAAGTGATGGGCGGTTACGCCTGCTCAACTGCAATCAGTTTGCAAAAAGAAACGCAAATAGCTAGACAGATGTAGATAAATCGTTGTAGTATTTAAAATTGTGACCAAATAAAAGTTGCCCCTGATCAACTGAGGTCGGGATATACACTGTTCTTTGAGCCGCAGGATGAAGACAGAAACGTCTTTACATAAGGTCGTTTGTTTTCTCTGATTCGTGCTGGGGCTGGGGCAAATGCCGTCGAGCTAAAAGAATCTGCAAGGTTCTTGGACTGACAGCTTCTGACCCATCCGTACTTGCAATTTCGCCTCGTAGGGATACTGAGGAGTTTACGACTTAAGTCCCGATGAGTTAAGGCGACCCGGTTAGCCAGTACTGACCCATAAAAACGGTTCAGATAATCTGGCTCTTAAGTCTTACAGGGCTACCAGCAAGCAAACGTTCTCCTCAGGGGGATAAATTGCTTGGCTGGAAGTCATGACGACCAAGTTTGTGGGGTAGAGCGAATTGACTCTCATTTCGCCAATCCTGCCTCGCTGTAATGTCTAAAAAGGAGAAACCCGTGTCTGTCGGTATCCTCGGCACCAAACTCGGCATGACCCAAGTGTTCGATGAGGAAGGAAAAGCGATTCCTGTCACCGTCGTTCAAGCTGGCCCATGCACTGTCACACAAATTAAAACAAAGCAGACGGATGGCTACACCTCCGTTCAATTTGGTTATCAAGAAGTCAAGCCTAAATCGCTTAACAAGCCTGAAATGGGGCACTTAGCGAAGTCCAGTGCCCCGCCGTTACGTCACTTGCGTGAGTATCGCTTGGATGACACCAGTAATTTTGAGCTGGGCCAGTCAGTCGGTGCGGATATTTTCAGCGCCGGTCAAATTGTTGATGTCTCCGGGACAAGTATTGGTCGTGGCTTTGCTGGTTATCAGAAGCGTCACAACTTTAAGCGCGGACCAATGGCTCATGGTTCCAAAAATCACCGCCTGCCTGGTTCCACCGGAGCAGGAACAACCCCTGGTCGCACGTTTCCTGGCAAGAGGATGGCGGGTCGTTTGGGAGGTACAACCGTCACAATTCGCAAGCTTCAGGTGGTGCGGGTAGACTCAGATCGCAACTTGCTGCTGATTAAAGGCGCGGTTCCTGGCAAACCTGGGGCGCTTTTGAGCATTGCACCTACCAACAAGGTCGGGCGTTAATCACAAAAAGAGCGCAAGAGGTGTCAGTGATGATGCAGTTTGCTAATGAGTTTGGAGGAAATTCGGCAAAAGCCTTACTTCAGATAAAAACTCAAAACGCTGACAGCTAATTAAGGGAGAGAAAAAATGGTTGATTGTGTGGTGCGAAACTGGCAGGGAGAAGAAGTCGGACAGGCGACGCTAGACTTGCGAGTTGCAAAAGAAGAGAGCGCGGCTCACATTGTTCACAGAGCAATGGTGATGCAAATGACGAACGCTCGTCAAGGAACTGCCTCCACTAAAACTCGCGCAGAAGTAAGCGGGGGAGGACGTAAACCTTGGCGGCAAAAGGGAACGGGTCGCGCACGTGCTGGATCGAACCGTTCACCTTTGTGGCGCGGTGGTGGTGTCATTTTTGGTCCCAAACCTAGAGACTATAACCTCAAAATGAACCGCAAAGAGCGGCGGTTAGCTCTTAGAACGGCGTTTCAAAGTAGAGCTGAGGATCTGATTGTGGTAGAGGACTTTGCTGACCAACTGCCACGACCGAAGACTAAGGATCTGGTGGGAGCGATCGCACGGTGGGGTATTAAGGCTGAGTCGAAAGTTCTCCTCATCCTGCCTGAGTTACAAGAAATGGTTTATTTATCAGCACGTAATCTGTCAACTGTCAAGTTAATTTCAGCAACTAACTTAAATGTCTATGACGTGCTGGACGCTGACAAAATCGTAGCGACCAACACCGCCCTTGCCAAAATTCTGGAGGTTTACAGTGAGTGAGTATAACCCCCGTGAGCTTGCCGATTTGGTGCTTCGTCCAATTGTGACTGAGAAGGCGACCCTGCTTTTAGAGCAGAACAAGTATGTCTTTGAAGTAATACTCAAAGCCACCAAGCCAGAAATCAAAGCAGCAATTGAAAGCCTATTTGATGTCAAGGTTACAGGCATAAACACCATCCGCCCGCCGCGGAAAAAACGTCGAGTCGGCAGATTTATTGGTTACAAAGCGCAATATAAGCGAGCGATCGTGACTCTAGCAGCAGGAGACTCGATCACCCTGTTCCCAGAAGTTTAAAGAGTTCAAGGTTGAAAGAAGAGTTGAAAGGCGATCCGGTTGAAAAAAGTTGAATGTTAGAACTTTCAACCTTCACGCCCTTCACGCCCTGCAACCTGCAACCCGTTCCTAACCTTCACACCCTGCAACCTGCAACCTTACTATGGGCATTCGTTCTTATCGACCATATACTCCCGGTACTCGTCAGGGTACCGTCTCAGACTTTGCTGAGATTACGCGCAGTGAGCCGGAAAAATCACTAACCCAGTCCAAGCATCACTCCAAGGGCCGCAACAATCGCGGCGTCATTACCAGTCGCCGTCGCGGTGGCGGGCACAAGCGTCTGTATCGTGTCATTGACTTTCGTCGCGATAAGCACAATATCCCGGCAAAAGTAGTAGCGATCGAGTACGACCCTAACCGGAATGCCCGGATTGCACTTGTTTACTATCAGGATGGGGAAAAACGATATATTCTTCATCCCGATAAGTTGAGCGTGGGTACGACAGTCCTGTCTGGTCCCGACTCCCCCATCGAAATTGGCAATGCCTTGCCCCTAGGCAATATTCCCTTAGGAACAAGCGTTCATAATGTTGAACTTATACCCGGACGGGGTGGGCAGATTGTCCGTGCTGCTGGTGCAACGGCTCAGGTAGTGGCAAAAGAAGGCAACTACGTCACTCTCAAGCTTCCTTCGACTGAAGTCCGCATGATACGACGGGATTGCTACGCGACGATTGGACAAGTCGGTAACATTGAGGACAGAAACCTGAGTTTAGGCAAAGCAGGTCGCAACCGCCACAAAGGGCGTCGTCCAAAGGTGAGAGGGAGCGTGATGAACCCGGTGGATCACCCACATGGCGGGGGTGAAGGAAGAGCGCCGATTGGCAGATCCGGTCCTGTGACGCCTTGGGGCAAGCCAGCCTTGGGTACCAAAACTCGTAAGCGCAAGAAGCAAAGTAATGCTTTAATTGTCCGGCGTCGGCGGAAATCCTCGAAGCGAGGACGCGGCGGTCGGCAGGCTTAGGGAGTTGAAGGTTAGAAGGTTGCAGGTTGAAGGTTTAACCTTTCAACTCTCAACTTTTAACTTTCAACCTCCAACTTTCAACTTTCAACCCTTTAACCTTCAACATTGAAATTATGGGTCGTTCTTTAAAAAAAGGTCCTTTTGTCGCTGATAGTCTTCTCACTAAGATTGAAGTTCTTAATGCTAGGGGCGAAAAACAAGTAATTAAAACCTGGTCACGAGCTTCGACGATTTTGCCGCAGATGGTTGGTCATACAATCGCGGTTCATAACGGTCGGACACATGTACCGATTTTTGTGAATGAGCAAATGGTTGGGCATAAGCTTGGAGAATTTGCGCCGACTCGCACATTTCGGGGTCACTCCAAGGGGGATCGGAGAGCCGGTCGTTAGAAGGTTTGAGAGGTCGATGACCCAGGGCGGGTTTAGGGAGGTTATCGGAGAAGCCGTCCAGATTTAAGGTAAAACTCGCCCCTACACGTTAGAGACAAGAAAACTATGGCTATAGATACTACAGTAGAAACAAAAGCGATCGCGCGCTACATTCGGATGTCTCCCTTTAAGGTTAGGCGGGTTCTCGATCAGATTCGGGGTCGCTCCTACCGGGAAGCGCTGATCATTCTGGAATTCATGCCTTACCGGGCTTGTGACCCGGTGCTAAAAGTCCTCCGTTCCGCTGTGGCAAATGCCGAGCATAATGCTGGTCTTGACCCCGCCGCCTTGGTCATCACTCAGGCTTATGCCGATATGGGGCCAAGCTTAAAGCGCTTTCGACCAAGGGCTCAAGGTCGCGCTTATCAGATTCGCAAGCCAACGTGTCATATTACGGTGGCGGTTTCTCCGCAAGTCGCCGAATAGTCATTGGCAAGAAAAGTTGAAAGTTAGACGGTTGAAAGTTGAAAGTTATAGGCTGAAACTTTTTAACTTTCAACCTTAACCCTTCACTAAAAACTGACAAGGGAAAGGAAGGATTCGTGGGACAGAAAATTCATCCAATTGGTTTTCGACTAGGTATCACTCAAGAGCATCGGTCTTGCTGGTTTGCCGACACAAACCGCTACCCAGAGGTGTTACAAGAAGACTATAAAATCCGACAGTACGTCGAGGCCAAACTGAATAACGCCGGAATTTCCGAAATCCGGATCGAACGCAAAGCTGACCAAATTGATTTAGAAGTTCACACGGCTCGACCAGGCGTAGTAGTTGGTCGTGGCGGGAGTGGGATCGAGAATTTGCGTGTCGGTCTTCAAGGAGCTTTAGGCAGCAATCGTCAAATTCGCATCAACGTGATCGAAGTAGCGCGGGTGGATGCGGATGCAGGGCTGATTGCTGAGTACATAGCACAACAACTAGAGCGAAGAGTTTCTTTCCGAAGGGTCGTGCGTCAGGCAATTCAAAGGGCACAACGGGTTGATGTCCAGGGAATTAAAATTCAGGTAAGTGGTCGGTTAAATGGGGCGGAAATTGCCCGAACTGAGTGGACTCGTGAAGGACGAGTGCCTCTACATACCCTGCGGGCAAATATTGACTACGCCTACCGCACTGCTAAAACGATCTACGGTATTTTGGGCGTGAAAGTTTGGGTCTTCAAAGGGGAAGTGATTCCTGGTCAAGAAGAACAGCCGACTCCTAATGCTGCTCAACCCCGTCGTCGTCAACAACGACGCCGACAAAATTTTGAAGACCGCTCAAATGAATAGTCATTGGCTCAGGGAATCATGGCTAATAGCTAATGGTCATGAACAATTAGCAATGAACAATTAGCAATGAACAAATCATGTTAAGTCCTAGAAGAACAAAATTTCGTAAACAGCAGCGCGGGCGGATGGCAGGTCTAGCTACTCGTGGCAACACCTTGAACTTCGGCGAATTTGCTCTGCAAGCTACAGAGCCTGCTTGGATTACAGCTCGTCAAATAGAAGCGGGTCGTCGTGCTATGACACGCTATATCCGTCGGGGTGGCAAAATCTGGATTCGCGTTTTTCCTGATAAACCCGTCACGCAGCGCGCCGCTGAAACTCGTATGGGTTCTGGAAAAGGTTCGCCAGAGTTCTGGGTTGCGGTCATCAAGCCCGGTCGGATTCTCTATGAAATCTCCGGTGTTACAGAAGAAATTGCTCGCGAGGCAATGCGTCTGGCTGCTAACAAATTACCAATTAAAACGAAGTTCATCACCCGCGAAGGGGAACAACAGGTATAAGTTATGCCTCTGCCCAAGATAAAAGATGCCAGAAACTTAAACGATCAGGAACTGGCCGATGCAATTTTAGCCGCGAAACGTGAGCTATTTGAACTGCGGATGCAAAAAGCAACCCGACGCCTGGAAAAGCCGCATCAGTTCAAGCACATTCGGCACCGCGTTGCTCAGCTAATAACGGTGGAACACGAACGACAACTCGCAGCCGCCGAAGCAGACACTCAAAGGGTTCCTACCACTGAGCTATCAGCTGACACCCCACAACCGGATACACAAGAGGAGTAAAGCCCGATGGCAGTCAAAGAACGAGTTGGCCTGGTGGTCAGCGACAAAATGAACAAAACCGTTGTGGTCGCTGTCGAAAACAGGTCTCCCCACCCTAAGTACGGCAAAATTGTCGTCCGTACAAAGCGATACAAAGTTCACGATGAGGAAAATAAGTGCAAGGAGGGCGATCGCGTTCGGATTCAAGAAACGCGACCTCTGAGCCGTACCAAACGCTGGACGGTGGCTGAAATCCTCAACAGTACCTCTCAAGCCTGAGAGTTGTTGTTAGTTTTTAGTTTTTGGAGAACTAACAACATACCAACCAACAACTAACAACTAACAACTAAAAAGGAGGTTAACCCATGATTCAACAAGAGACTTATCTGAATGTTGCCGACAACAGCGGGGCACGTAAATTGATGTGCATTCGCGTTTTAGGTGCCGGGAATCGGCGCTACGGCGCTGTGGGTGATGTAATCATTGCCGTTGTGAAGGATGCCATTCCAAATATGGCAGTAAAAAAATCAGATGTAGTACGAGCTGTGATTGTTCGTACCCGCAAGGGGCTGCGTCGAGATAGCGGTATGAGTATTCGCTTTGACGACAACGCTGCCGTGATCATCAACGCAGACGGGAACCCAAGGGGAACCCGCGTTTTCGGTCCTGTGGCGCGGGAACTGCGCGACAAAAACTTCACCAAAATTGTTTCTCTGGCTCCGGAGGTACTCTGATGGCAAGCAAACTTATGAGCGCGAAAGATACTTCCAAGCGCTACAAAATGCACGTCAAAAAAGGCGACACTGTTCAGGTGATTGCTGGTCGAGATAAAGGGAAAGTTGGAGAAATATTGCTGACTTTACCCAAACTGAGCAAAGTCGTTGTCAAAGGAGTCAACGTCAAAACTAAGCACGTTAAACCTCAGCAGGAAGGGGAAACGGGTCAAATTATAACTTTCGAGGCTCCCCTTCATAGCTCCAACGTAATGCTTTATTCCAATAAGCAAAAAGTTGCCAGCCGTGTCTGTTACACCTTTAACGAGCAAGGACGTAAGGTGCGAATGCTAAAAAAAACAGGTGAAATTATCGACTAATAGTTATGAGTTATGAGTTTTGAATTTTGAGTTTTGAGTGAAATCAGAATTATCTATAATTCAAAACTCAACACTCAACACTCAAAACTTTGCAATTCCCTGACTAAGCCCAGGGGTGAGAAGGACAAAAACCATGACAGAACGATTGAAAACTCTCTACCAAGAAACAATAGTCCCAAAACTCAAAGAGCAGTTTGGTTACCAAAACATCCATCAAGTCCCGAAGTTAGTGAAAGTTACCGTTAACCGGGGATTAGGAGAGGCGTCTCAGAATGCCAAGGCGCTAGAATCGTCTTTGAATGAAATTGCGACCATTGCCGGTCAAAAACCCGTAGTAACGCGAGCCAAAAAAGCGATCGCAGGTTTTAAAATCCGCCAAGGGATGCCTGTTGGGGTCATGGTTACCCTGCGCTCAGGACGTATGTACTCGTTTCTCGACCGATTAATTAACTTGGCGCTTCCGAGAATTCGCGACTTTCGCGGTATCAGTCCCAAAAGCTTCGATGGTCATGGGAACTACACCCTTGGCATTCGAGAGCAACTAATTTTTCCTGAAGTAGAATACGACACCGTTGATCAAATTCGTGGCATGGATATTTCAATCATCACAACAGCAAACACTGACGAAGAGGGCCGCGCCTTACTCAAAGAGCTGGGAATGCCCTTCCGGGAAAACTAAAGCTGAAAGTATAGGAAGGAACTAATGGCGGCAAACGACACAATTGCAGATATGCTGACCCGCATTCGGAATGCGTGCTTGGTGAGGCATCAAACGACGAATATACCAGCAACAAGAATGACACGCAGTATTGCCAAAGTCTTAAAAGACGAAGGCTTTATTGCTGACTTTGAAGAAGAAGGCGAAGGCATCAAAAAACACTTAGTGGTTTCCCTGAAATACAAAGGGAAAAATCGCCAACCCATTATCACAGCAATGAAGCGTGTTAGTAAACCGGGCTTACGGGTTTACTCTAACCGTAAAGAATTACCCAGAGTACTGGGTGGCATTGGTATTGCAATTATCTCCACTTCTAGTGGCATTATGACTGACCGGGAAGCACGACGTCAGGGAATTGGTGGTGAAGTGCTGTGCTACGTCTGGTGAAAAAACGTTTTGAATTTTGAGTGTTGAGTTTTGAATTATAAACATCTAACTCAAAACTCAAAACTCATAACTCATAACTGTTCAAGGAGGATTAAGTCATGTCGCGTATTGGCAAGCGCCTTATAGACATTCCTAGTAAAGTAACCGTGAAGATTGACGGTCAACATGTTGCCGTTAAAGGACCCAAAGGAGAACTTGACCGGGTTCTGCCGGAGCAAGTAATAGTCGAGCAAGAAGGTGAGACGATACGAGTGGTGCGGCGGGATGAATCCCGCGCAGCCCGTCAACGCCATGGTCTATCTCGGACTTTGGTTGCAAATATGGTTGAAGGCGTTTCCAAAGGGTTTGAAAAGCGCCTACAGATCCAGGGCGTCGGCTATCGGGCACAGGTTCAAGGTCGCAACCTAATTTTGAATGTTGGTTACAGCAAGCCAGTTGAGATCGTTCCTCCAGAGGGCATCCAAGTGGCAGTTGAGAACAACACCAACGTGATTGTTAGTGGGATTAATAAAGAAATTGTGGGCAACACAGCGGCACGAATTCGCTCTGTTCGTCCACCGGAACCCTACAAGGGTAAAGGCATTCGTTATGCCGGTGAAATTGTAAGACGTAAAGCTGGTAAGACAGGTAAGAAGTAAACATGAAACTTACTCGTAAAGAATCGGTACGGCGGCGGCACCGACGGGTGCGTCGGAAAGTAGACGGCAGCGCTGAACGTCCTCGGTTAGCGGTTTTTCGCTCCAATCAGCACATTTATGTGCAGGTAATTGATGATAATCTGCAACATACCGTAGCTGCTGCTTCCTCTCTCGAACCCGAACTAAAGTCGGACTTAAAATCTGGGGCGACTTGTGAAGCCTCAGCTGAAGTCGGCAAGTTGATTGCCCAGCGATCGCTCGAAAAAGGCATCTCAAAGGTCGTCTTTGACCGAGGTGGGAACCTTTATCATGGTCGTGTAAAAGCATTGGCAGAAGCTGCCCGTGAAGCGGGGCTTGACTTTTAGAAAATGCTAAGAAAGTCTGAAGTGTCAAGAATGAAGGATGAAAAGGTCTTCTAAGAAGCTGGTTTAAATTTTCCTAAACCTGAAAAATTGACCGATAACCCCTTTCATATTTCATACTTCATACTTCCGTAATTGTTCAGGATAAAACTATGGCAAATCGTCGAAAAAGTAGCCGTGCTAAAGAGAAAGAAACCACCTGGCAAGAGCGGGTTATCCAAATCCGTCGCGTCAGCAAGGTTGTCAAAGGCGGCAAAAAGTTGAGCTTCCGCGCGATCGTCGTTGTTGGTAATGAGCGTGGTCAAGTTGGTGTTGGCGTCGGCAAAGCCAGTGATGTCATTGGTGCAGTTCGCAAGGGTGTAGCCGATGGCAAAAAGCAATTGATCGATGTCCCCCTGACTAAGTCTAATTCCATTCCTCACCCATCTAACGGTGCTGCTGTTGGTGCGAAAGTGATGATGCGACCTGCTGCCCCAGGAACTGGTGTAATTGCTGGTGGTGCGGTGCGTACAGTGCTTGAATTAGCCGGGGTTCGCAATATTCTGGCTAAGCAGCTGGGTTCCAATAACCCCCTGAATAATGCCAGAGCCGCAATTAACGCCCTTGATTCTCTACGCACCTTTTCGGAAGTGGCTCAAGAACGGGGTATTCCAGTCGAAAACCTCTACGCTTAGATAAGGTTGAAGGTTAAAGGTTCAAGAAGGGTTGAAGATTGAAGGTTGGGCAGACAAGCTTCAATTTTCAACTCTCAAAAACTTTCAACCTTTAACCTTCAACCTGATAATCTGCAACCTTTAACTAACCTCTAACTACGTGATTTTCTTATGAGAATAAATGATGCAGTGCCCCAAAAAGGCTCTAAAAAGCGCCGACGCCGTGTCGGTAGAGGCATCGCCGCCGGTCAAGGTGCTAGCGCTGGCTTAGGGATGCGGGGTCAAAAATCACGATCAGGTGGGAATACAAGACCGGGATTTGAGGGCGGTCAGATGCCTTTGTACCGGCGTCTGCCCAAGTTAAAACACTTTCCAGTCATCAATCGCAAACATTACACTACGATTAACGTAAGTAAGTTGGCATCACTCCCTGCCGATACAGAGGTGACCTTGGCCTCATTAATGGATGCAGGTATTGTCACCACCAATGATGGACCGTTGAAAATTCTCGGCGACGGGGAGCTGAATGTGCGACTCAGCGTCAAAGCTGCTGCCTTCACGGCTGGTGCCCGCAGCAAAATAGAGGCTGCTGGTGGTAGCTGTGAAGTCATAAAGGCGTAAAAGCCTGACTTGCGCCAATGTACGGTGCTTACATCCCCCCGTATCCTGTAGAGGAAGCCCTTTATGGTCGTTAGTCGAGACAAAGCCCCAACCGCTCAAGAGACTTTTATGCAGATGGCTCAAGCTGCTGGCCTTAGAGGTCGGCTGCTTGTTACCGTTGGTCTGCTAGTTCTGGCTCGCTTTGGAGTCTTCGTTCCCATCCCAGGAATTGAGCGAGAAAAATTTGCTGCCGCTATCGAGAACAACCCTGTTTTTGGATTTCTAGATATTTTCTCCGGAGGTGGTTTTGCCGCCGTAGGGATTTTTGCCTTGGGAATTTTACCCTACATCAATGCCTCCATCATTCTACAGCTGCTGACTGCTGCTATTCCTTCTCTAGAAGACTTGCAGAAAAACGAAGGAGAAGCAGGGCGTCGCAAGATTTCTCAGATTACCCGCTACGTGGCGGCGGGCTGGGCAGTGATTCAAAGTGTAGGGCTTACCGCTGGGTTGCTCCGACCCTATGCAGTAGATGGTGGTGGACCATTATTCATTGCGGAAACGGCACTGGCGCTGACGGCTGGCTCTCTGTTTGTCATGTGGCTGTCGGAACTCATCACCGAACGCGGCATTGGAAACGGAGCGTCGCTATTAATTTTCGTCAATATCGTTGCGGCTCTGCCCACTACCTTGGGTAAAACCATTCAATTTGCTCAGACAGGGGGGCAAGGAACGGTACTTAAGGTGGTGATCCTGCTGCTGGTTTTCCTCGTGATGATTGTCGGGATTGTCTTTGTTCAGGAGGGAACCCGCCGAATTCCGATTATTTCAGCAAGGCGTCAAGTGGGACGTCGTCTCTACAGAGAGCGGACAAGTTACCTGCCTCTACGCCTAAACCAGGGTGGCGTTATGCCGATTATCTTTGCCTCTTCTGTATTGGTTCTTCCGGGATTCCTCGCTGGAGCTGCTCGTAGTGGCGGTAGCACGGGATTTTTAGCGCCAGTCAGCCAAACCCTGAATCAGATTGAAACTTATCTTAGGCCAGATGGTCCGACCCCTTGGCTTTATGCAATTGTCTATCTAATCTTGATTGTGTTCTTCAGCTACTTCTACGCTTCCCTGATTGTCAACCCAGTGGATATGTCGCAAAACCTGAAGAAGATGGGAGCGAGTATTCCTGGCATTCGTCCAGGACGGGCGACAAGTGAGTATGTAGAAGGGGTGTTGAACCGGCTGACGTTCTTGGGAGCCATTTTCCTGGGATTGGTCGCTGTCGTGCCAACGGCGGTGGAAAGCGCAACCGAGGTCCCAACATTTAGGGGACTGGGAGCCACCTCTTTGCTGATTTTGGTGGGTGTGGCAATTGACACAGCTAAGCAAATTCAGACCTATGTTATTTCCCAGCGCTACGAAGGCATGGTTAAGCAGTAGAAAGTTAGAAGGTTGGAAAGTTGAAAGTTGGAACCTTCCAACCTTCAAACTATGAGGGAGCATAATTCTAGTGACAAGATTGATTTTTTTAGGACCACCAGGGGCAGGGAAAGGCACTCAGGCCAAACTTTTGGCTGATCTATTGAAAATTCCTCACATTTCCACGGGTGACATTTTACGAAGCGCGATCGCTCAAGCTACGCCTCTCGGTCAAAAGGCTCAGTCATACGTTGAGAAAGGCTTGTTAGTCCCCGATGAGTTGCTTCTCGATCTGATACGCGATCGCCTAAATCAACCGGATGCTCACAAGGGTTGGATTTTAGATGGATTTCCGCGTAATGTCAGCCAAGCGTCTTTCTTGGATGACCTGTTGCAGGAATTGAACCAGACTTGTGATTGCGTCAACCTGGAAGTTCCGGATGAGGTGCTAATGACTCGCTTGATGGAACGTGGACGCCCAGATGATACTCCAGAGACCATTCGTACAAGACTGGGAGTCTATCACAAGGAGACGGCACCAGTGATTGGCTTTTACCGTGATCGCTCGGCTTTAAAAGCAATTAATGGCGATCGGTCTATGGAGGCAGTTACAGAGTCTCTAAAACAGATCGTGGATTCCTAAAATCCCCGGATAAGGTGAGATTGGTTGCATCAGTCACACTCCTCAAGAGAGTCCAACAGCTAGGTAATCCCAATTCGTTTTTGAAAGGCTATACATCACCCGCAAGACGGATAATTCGATGTTTAGCGCCTAAAAAGAGAAATGAATTGAGCAATTCAGCAGTTTTGAGTACATATTTGATAAAATATGTTAAGACTCCCTGGACAAACATCCAACAGTCTGGAGTATGAGGGGGTGATTAACCGAATTGAGGTTTGAACACGTTGGCTAAACAAGACTTAATTGAAATGGAAGGCACGGTAACTGAATCCCTGCCGAATGCAATGTTCAGGGTTGATTTGGACAATGGATTTAATGTCCTTGCTCATATTTCCGGAAAAATCCGCCGGAATTATATCAAAATCTTGCCGGGTGACCGCGTTAAAGTCGAACTAACACCCTACGATTTAACAAAAGGTCGAATTACCTACCGCCTTCGTAAGAAATAGGATTAGATAGAGCTTATCTTTATTCAAACTTTAAGGAATATTGGTAACAAACAAACCCAAATAAATGATACAATGCTAAGCTTGCAGTGTGGCCAAAAAAGGCATGAAAGTTAGAGCGTCTGTCCGTAAAATGTGTGAGAAATGCCGCGTCATTCGACGTCGCGGTCGGGTCATGGTGATTTGTCAGAATCCTAAGCATAAACAGCGTCAAGGCTAGCCCATAGACTCTTAAGACTCATTTGTAGCACAAAATCAAGAATAGGGAGAAAAAAAGCGTGGCACGGATTGCCAGTGTAGACCTTCCTCGCGACAAGCGCGTAGAAATTGGTCTGACATACATTTATGGAATCGGCCTGTCGCGGTCTAAAGAAATTTTGGCAGCAACGGGAGTCAACCCTGATACAAGGGTCAAGGATTTGAGCGATGCTGACGTTGCCGCCCTTAGAGCCGCCGTAGAAACAAACTATCAGGTGGAAGGAGACCTAAGGCGCTGGGAGTCCATGAACATCAAGCGCCTGGTTGAAATCGGCACCTATCGTGGACGTCGTCATCGCCTAGGGCTGCCAGTAAGGGGTCAACGGACTCGCACCAATGCCCGAACTCGTCGGGGACGGCGTGTTGCGATCGCTGGAAAGAAAAAGCCACCCGGTAAGAAGTAATCAATTTTTTCAGTAAAACCTACACGATTTTTATCAAAGCGACATGGCGCGACCAACTAAGAAAACCGGTGCAAAAAAGCAAAAACGCAACGTACCTAACGGCATAGCTTACATCCAGTCCACCTTCAACAACACGATCGTCACAATTGCTGACACCAGAGGCGATGTCGTCTCCTGGGCTTCAGCAGGCTCAAGTGGCTTTAAAGGAGCAAAAAAAGGAACACCTTTCGCTGCTCAGACAGCTGCTGACGGGGCTGCCCGTCGCGCCGTGGATCAGGGAATGCGTCAGATTGAAGTGATGGTCAGTGGCCCTGGTGCTGGTCGAGAAACCGCAATTCGGGCAATCCAAGGAGCAGGGCTGGAAATTACCTTGATTCGGGATGTAACGCCAATTCCCCACAACGGTTGCCGCCCGCCCAAGCGGCGTCGAGTCTAATCCAAAATTTGTTTGTATCCAAAATCGAGGAGTGTCAGCTGGGAAGTGCTTCACGCAATCATACCAACCCACTGGAGCTTCACTCCTTGGCATCTTGCACCGGCTTTTTTGTCAGTAGCAACATATAGGAAAGCACGCTTGAGTGCTTTCTTTGGGGTCTTATGAGTAAGGGAGGTCACTCCGTGGCGCAGTTTCAGATCGAGTGTGTAGAGTCTAAAACACTGAAGAATCAGAGTCAATATAGCAAATTTGTCCTGGAACCTCTAGAACGCGGTCAAGGTACAACAGTTGGCAACGCCCTAAGGCGGGTACTACTGTCAAACCTAGAAGGGGCAGCCGTAACAGCCGTCCGAATTGCCGGGGTTAATCACGAATTCGCCACCATTGATGGGGTGAGAGAGGATGTCCTCGAAATTCTGCTGAACATGAAGGAAATTGTCCTCAAGAGTTATACGTCTCAGCCTCAGATTGGGCGGGTAATGATTACAGGACCGGCAACAGTAAGAGCTGCTCAGTTCGATTTACCCTCCGAAGTGGAAATCGTCGATCCAGGTCAGTACATTGCGACTCTAGCAGAGGGTGCAAGGCTGGAGATGGAGTTTCGCATCGAAAAAGGAAAAGGCTACCGCGCCGTAGATCGGGGGCGAGACGATAGCGCGTCTGTGGACTTTCTCCAGATTGACGCGGTATTTATGCCGGTAAATAAGGTAAATTACAGCGTTGAGGATGCTCGCATTGACGGCTCCCTAGAAAAAGATCGGTTGCTATTGGAAATCTGGACGAATGGCAGCTTAACTCCCCAAGAAGCGTTGAGTCAAGCCGCAAGTACCTTAGTGGAACTGTTCAATCCTCTGAAAGATATCAATCTGGAGTCGATTAAAGATGATTATCCAGATGATGAAGATCCAACCAGCCAAATCCCCATTGAAGAATTACAACTGTCGGTGCGGGCTTACAACTGTCTGAAGCGGGCACAGATCAACTCTGTAGCAGACTTGCTGGATTATAGCCAGGAAGACCTATTGGAAATCAAAAACTTTGGTCAAAAGTCTGCTGAAGAAGTGATTGAAGCCTTGCAGCGCCGTCTGGGAATCACACTGCCCCACGAAAAAGCAAAAACCAGCTAATCTTTTGGGCTAATCTTTTGGGCTAATAGCTAATGGTTAATCAGGAATGAACAATTAGCTATTAGCCATAAACAATTAGCAGTTTTTTTTTGAGTGTATAGGAAGGAAAGAAGATGCGTCACCGCTGTCGTGTGCCTCAACTTGGAAAGCCTGCTGACCAGCGTAAGGCTCTGATGAGAGCCTTGACCACTGAACTGATTCGTCACGGTCGAATTACCACTACTAAAGTCCGGGCGAAAGCGATTCGGGCGGAGGCAGAAAGAATGATTACCCTGGCAAAGGACGGCTCCTTGGCGTCGCGGCGTCAGGCATTGGGCTATCTCTACGACAAGCAGTTGGTTCATTCCCTGTTTGAGGGAGTTAAGGATCGGTATGGCGATCGCAAGGGCGGCTATACCCGCGTCCTGAGAACCGTACCGCGCCGGGGCGATAATGCCGAAATGGCAATTATCGAGCTGGTCTAAAGAACAGTTGAGGGTTGGTAGGTTGTTAGCGTAGCTCGGCGTAGCCCAGGTTGAAGGTTCAAACGAACAAGTTGAAGGGTAGTGAGTTGAACGTTGAAGGTGACGCTCCTGGCGTCGCTACAACTTCGCTATCAGAGTTAACGTGCAACCTTCAACCCAACTTTCAGCGAGTCGCTCTGGTTATTCAATACCTCGGTACTCACTTTTATGGCTGGCAACGGCAACCCCACCATCGCAGCGTGCAGGAGGAAATTGAAAAAGTGCTCTCTCAAGTGGAGCAGCGACCCGTAACCCTACACGCCGCTGGTCGTACCGATACTGGGGTTCATGCCGCCGCTCAGGTAGCCCACTTTAATGCCACAGGACCAATACAACCGCAAAAGTGGGCGGCAGTTCTCAATAGCAGGCTGCCGGAGGATATACTAATTCGGGCGTCGGCGTCGGTGGCACCCGACTGGCACGCTCGTTTCAGTGCCATCTGGCGTCGTTATCGATACACAATCTATTGCGAAGCCCGACCTAACTTGTTTGTGCGACCCTTTAGTTGGCATTATTATCATGCACCGTTAGATGAATCCCTAATTCAGGCAGCTTTAACCCCCCTGATTGGTAAGCACCACCTAGCGGCATTTCACCGAGCGAATTCGGGGCGATTGCATTCCTGGGTGGATGTCCAGGCGGCAGAATGTTACCGCAACGGCTCGTTTATTCATATAGAAATTCAGGCAAACGGATTTTTGTATGGCATGGTGCGGCTTTTGGTGGGAATGTTGGTACAAGTAGGAAGGGGCGAACTACACCCAAAACATTTCACCGAACTTTGGATCAACCAGCGGCGGGAAGAAGTGAAATACGCAGCACCAGCAAAAGGTCTGTGCTTATTGCGTGTTGGCTACCCAGACTCGCCCTTTCCCCCAGAACTCTGGTTTGACACACAGCCAAAGTTTCTCTTGCCTCAATTGACGGGTTGAAGGTGGCAGGCAAGAGGGTTACAGGTTGCAGGTTGAAACGCAGGCGAAGAACCTTCAACCTTCGAACCTTCAACCCAACTTCCAACCTTCAACCCAACGTTCAACCTTCAACCTAGAATAGACCGATGGAAAAAACATATCTCCCCCCTCATGACTCCCTTGAACGAAATTGGTACCTCGTAGATGCCACTGACATGCGTCTAGGACGGTTGGCAAGTGAGATTGCCATGATCCTCAGGGGTAAAAACAAACCCACCTTCACTCCCCACATGGATACTGGTGACTTTGTTATCGTTGTCAATGCGGAAAAAGTCGCTGTCACTGGCAAAAAACGCACTCAGAAGCTTTACCGGCGTAATTCAGGTCGCCCCGGTGGAATGAAGACAGAAACCTTTGCCAAGTTGCAAACCCGTCTGCCTGAACGGATTATTGAACATGCCGTCAAGGGAATGCTGCCCAAGAATTCTCTCGGTCGCCAACTGTTCACAAAGCTGAAAGTCTACGCGGGAGACAGCCATCCCCATGAAGCGCAAAAACCACAAGCACTAACAATTCAGACTATCCCCGGAGGAGAAAAATAATGCAAGCAGGAGAATCAAGCGATCGCGCCGTGTACTGGGGCACAGGTCGCCGTAAGTCCGCAGTCGCACGGGTGCGTCTAGTTCCCGGTAGCGGTCAAATGATTGTCAATGGACGACCAGGAGACAATTACTTTAATTACAATTCCGGTTACCTCTCAGCGGCAAAAGGTCCACTGGAAACCCTGGGATTGGAAAATGAATATGACATCTTGGTCAATGCCCACGGTGGTGGCTTGACTGGGCAAGCTGACTCAATCCGTCTGGGGGTTGCTAGAGCGTTGTGTGAACTAGACCCAGAAAATCGCCCACCTCTAAAAATAGAAGGGTACTTGACTCGCGATCCACGAGCAAAAGAGCGCAAGAAATACGGCTTACACAAAGCCCGCAAAGCACCACAATACTCGAAGCGATAAATGTAGGGGCTGGGGACTAGGGACGAGAGAGAGGCTAGGGTTGTAGAGACGCGGGAGTGTTGCCGGACGAAGGGCGCGATCGCGTCTCTACAGAAGGTGAATCCCTCAAATCAACCTTGACGAACTACTAGTCCCTTTTCACTAACAACCAACAACTAGCAACCTACTACTGACGGCTGAAAGCTAAAATTAAGATTAGATTGACAAAAGTTTAAAGTAGAGGAGTAACCATGCCGAAACCTGATATTCATCCGAAGTGGTACCCAGAAGCAAAAGTCTATTGCAACGGGGAAGTCGTGATGACCATTGGCTCCACAAAACCAGAAATACACGTTGATGTTTGGTCGGGCAATCATCCCTTCTACACAGGAACGCAGAAAATGATTGATACCGAAGGGCGAGTTGAGCGCTTTATGCGGAAATACGGAATGCTGGAGAGTGAGGGTGTTCCAGCCCAAAAATCTGAGAAATAGCTGGAAGGTTGAAGTATGAAGGATGAAGTATGAAGCGTCAAGCTTGCAGTTAGTTCTTGGTAGAGAAAACATCACTTTTGTCAAGCTAAGTGACCTTTCAATTCTTCACAGGTTAAACTTCATCCTTCCTTTCAAACTTTATACTTCACACTTCATACTTTCTTAGGCTATTTCGATGGAGCGATCGCACGAGTCATGGCTGAAACCTACCTACTGGAGAAACTACAATCTGTTGAGCAAACCTTTAATGAGTTAACTCGGCGTCTGGCAGATCCAGATATCGCCAGAGACCCGACTGAGATGCAACGGATTACGAAGGCGCGTTCCTCCTTAGAGGAAGTTGTCAATACCTACGATATCTGGAAGACAACTCAGGAAGATTTAGCGGGTGCGCGCAGCGTCCTCAAGGAAGCAAGTGGCGACCTAGAGATGCAAGAGATGGCGGCGCTGGAAGTTGAAGAACTGCAAGCGAAGCTAGATCAATTGGAAACGCGCCTGAAAATATTGCTCTTGCCCCGTGACCCTAATGATGACAAAAACATCATGCTGGAAATTCGCGCTGGCACAGGTGGCGATGAAGCGAGTATCTGGGCCGGGGATTTGGTGCGGATGTATTCGCGCTATGCCGAAACTCAAAACTGGAAGGTCAAGTTGCTCAGTGAGTCGTTGGCTGATATGGGCGGCTTCAAAGAGGCGATCCTGGAAATTCAGGGCGACCAAGTTTACAGCAAGCTGAAGTTTGAAGCAGGCGTCCATCGGGTGCAACGAGTGCCGGTGACAGAAGCGGGGGGAAGAGTTCACACCTCAACGGCAACGGTGGCAGTGATGCCGGAAGTTGATGAGGTGGAAGTCCAGATTGACCCGAAGGATATAGAACTGAAAACGGCTCGTTCGGGTGGTGCCGGTGGGCAGAACGTGAACAAAGTGGAAACAGCTGTTGACCTGATCCACAAACCTACAGGTATTCGGGTTTTTTGTACGGAAGAGCGATCGCAACTGCAAAACAGAGAACGAGCGATGCAGATTCTCCGTGCCAAGCTTTACGAGATAAAGCTACAGGAGCAACAAGACGCTGTAACCTCGATGCGGCGATCGCAAGTTGGGACGGGTTCCCGTTCCGAGAAAATCCGCACGTACAACTACAAAGACAATCGCGTCACCGATCATCGACTGGGTCAGAACTATTCGCTCAACCCAGTTCTTGAAGGCGACTTGGAGTCAGTGATTCAATCTTGCATTAGCCAAGACCAACAGGAACGCTTAGAAGAGCTTGCGGCTTCTACGAAGAGTTAAAGGTTACAAGGTTAGAAGGTTGAAGGTTAGAAGAGTGGTTTTAACTTTCAACCTTTCAACTTTCAACTCTCTAAACGCTTTTCCAAATACTGACCAATCATCTTCTGCTCACCAGCACGAGAGATGATGGTTTGTCGCGTGCGGTAGTTTTCACCAATTAGCTTAAGTTCTTCCTCAAACATAGAGCCTTGGTATTCGGTCCGTAAGCACAAGGTTGTGGGGTTGGGGAAGTAGTACTGGGCGGTGACGGGCTTGGAGGTGGCAAAACCGCGATCGCGATAAAGTATATCTCCTAGCGCCCCAAACAACGTCGAATCTTCAGACTGCTTGCCACCCGTCACTGAATCGGTGCTTTTCCAGCTAACATAGGCACCACAAGTTAAAGACAACTCATCGGGTAGCTCATGCAACTGCTGTAGCTGAAGTAATTCATTACATCCTCGCTCCAGAAAACGGATGTTTATCAGGCTAACTACTTCCTTTGTGTCTCCGTCTGGGAGCGTGTAGTAGCGGCGCTCCGAGCGCCAGTTGCCTGCTGATTTTCGGAAAAATGCTGCAATTAGAGAGTCTTCGGCTGTTTGGGCAATTTTTAGCTGTGATGTCACCGATGCTATTCCTCGTGCGAAGATGTAACAACAGATTTCTTGCACAATGCAAGTAACTGTTACTATTCTTAATATAGTTAAGCATACTTATAGGCTAATAAGTTCTGCCATCTGGAAGAATCTCAGGAGTTGATTAACCGCCACTACCAAGTTAATCTCGGCAGGGGTACCCCGTTAAGTGCTAGCGCAGTATAACGGGAGAGAACCTCAACATCACAGGACGGCAGCTTTTGAAGCTCCCTGTATGCCAGACATAGGAGGAATATCCGCACCGCCGTGTTGTTTGTTAAGATGAGTTAAGGGATCTCCAGCTACCTGCTTATCAATAAATATGCAATAACTATAAAATCTAACCAAATCCAGCTCGGTTTAAAATAAGTTGGTAGCTTATGAAGATTTGGAAGGGACGCCTGCTTCCTTTGACTCACGAGAGAAAGATTCTTTCCAAGGCTAGATTGTTGCTATCTAATTGCCTTTGGGAAAAAAATTTTTTCTGGTACACTCCTGGAAAAGCCGCAATTGCCAAAAGCTTCCAAGCCATCGGTGAAAAGCTAGCCGGGAAAAAGTTTTTAGTGGCGTTGAGCAGGTTTCCTTTTTTGAGAGCTACTATGCTCCAATGTAATTTGAGATAAGCGTGGATATCTTGAAGCTTTGGAAGGTCAGGCTGATACTTTTCACTAACAAGTGAATATATTTTTTCTTTAATCAAGATGTTAGTGTAGAGACGCTTCTGTAGAGAGAATTTTTGGTTATATGCGCCACACCAAAGCCTTCGATAAGCGAGACATTCATTAATGAAAATGGCATCTCCAAACTGAGCTATTTTAATCCAGGAATCAATATCATCAAAGTTAGCATCTAAACCAGAGTCCCAACCCCCTGATTTGAGAAAGGCGTCACGGGAAAATGCAACTTGAACCGGGGTACCGAAAGGAACCTGTTCAAAAAGCATGCCGTAATGAATATCTTCTTGAGGAATATAAAAGGCTTTCCCCGAACCCACTTTCTTGGTTATGCTGATTTCAACTTCGTTTGCATCAACCTGAGCTGCCTGACAAGAGCAAATTACGGCTTGAGGATGCAGTGCGATCGCTTTTCCCATCTCCTCAAGACAGTTAGGTGCCAGATAGTCATCATCATCTAGCAGCTTTATCCACTCCCCTGTTGCCAGCGCAACACCAGCATTCACCGTCTTAGAGTGACCCAGATTACTACAATTGCGTTGATAAATCAATCGCTGATCTCCGGCTCTTTCAAGAGCTTCACACCGATCTTGCATATAAGCTTGTGTGCCGTCTGACGAACAGTCATCAACCACAATCACTTCACAAGGCATTGTTTGAGCAAGAGCGCTATCAATCGCCCGCCGTAGCAGGGTGATGCGATTATAAGTCGTGATTACAATACTGAATTTCATGGTTTTTTCCCGCAGAACACCCCAGTCCCATGCACCCTGATTGAGGAGTATATAGCCCTTCTCGATTGGATGCGGTACACTCTGACCTCTCTCCAAACCTCTCTCCTAGAAGGAGAGAGGCTTTGATTTTTACTCCCCTTCCAGCTAAAAATATTATTCCTTTTCCCTCTCCTTGTAGGAGAGGGCTAGGGAGAGGTGGGAAGGGGTTGGGGGTTAGGTTTTTTTGATGTACACGCGCGTAACTGAGAACTGCTATATTAACAAGGCGGAAATTAAAATTTGACCAGCTTTTATTTGATTCTAATGATACAGTTTACAAATTCCAAATAATTGACTTTTGGGATTGACGATTGACGATTAGGCATAAATCTTGCCGAGTCAGCCGTTTCGACGCCCCAGGTTTCAAAATCTTGGAAATTCACTCAATTCGCAAACAGTGTCTTCTATTATTTAGCCACGAAATCTTCCCTTAGCGCAACTCTCCATTGATAGAGGTCGCCAAGGCGAGAGTCGTTTAGTGGTTGCTAAGCTGTTGCGCGTTTAAATCGCATATTTTTCATGAGGGTCGGGAGTCGGGAGTCGGGAGTCGGGAGTGGCGGAAACATAATCCCAGAAACCGTTTTAAGATTCTTTCCCTATTCCCCATTCCCTATTCCCTACTCCCAGTTGTTGTGCATTTTTAATGCACAACAGCTTAGTCTTCTTCTACTTGATGATTTCCGTACCCTTTTTGGGGGACGTGTACTTATGCAAAAGCCTTAAATGTCAGCGGCTTTAGCCCTAAGAGCTTCAATTCTGGATATAAAAAGAGGGTACTCATACCGAGTTGCGTTCACGCGATATGTAGATGGCTCCCAGATGAGGGAGAGCCGGGGAGATAGGGAGGATGGGGGAGATGCGGGAGAAATTACTTACCACTCCTTCCCTACCTTCCCCATCTTCCTCACCTTTCCCACCTTCCTTATGTACTACGGCAAGACAGCAACTTAGTATCAATGTACCCTCTACCTGGGGAAGTTTCTAAAACAGGTTTGGTGTCCAGCTGCCATGCAAACCGTAAGGAATGTGATGCTTC
>CBDTXL010000045.1:0-23183 GCA_965364435.1 uncultured bacterium | reverse complement strand
GTCAATTAACGAGTGGACGAGAAGATGCTGCTTTACGGGAGGAGTGGTACAAGATGGCGGAGAAATTGCTCGTTGAGACAGCGCGCCCCTAATGTAGCGAAACGCCATTAGTCATTAGCGCGGAGAGTGTCAAAGTGGAGTCTCTTGTCGCTATTTAACAATAGAGACAAATTGTCCAGAGAATTATTGTTTGGGTAAGGACAAGCGTTGCCCAATAAATCTTAGCTAAGGGTTGGTGGAGGTTGGCCAACCCAACCTACATCAACTTACTAGGGCGATCGCATCTTCCCCAATACTGCAAGGGATACCTCTCCCCCAGCCCCTCTCCTGCTCTTGCTATGCTTTACCCATAAGTCCCAGGATGCTGTAGGGGCGAAGCATTTGGGCGATAGCTTAGAAGCAAAACCAGAAATTTTCTCTCCAAATGCTTCGCCCTTCCACGCGATCGCATGATTTCCCAAGTTGAGGGCGAAGCATTCGCGCAGAACTATCTTGGTGTAAGCGACAACATAAAACGCGAATGCTGACGCTCGTTCCTCGCTAACGCCCCTACAGGGTTTCAGGAGATGTGGGTAATGCATAGCCTGCAAGGAGAGGGGAGTATTGCTCCGCCATTCCCTACCAGGGAATCCGGAGCTTTAGTGAGGAGGTTGGGGGGGTTAGCTCAGCCAAATTCCGAGCAGTATTGGCATCTCTCCACCCTATACCAAATGTGATTATGCTTAAATAGTTCATGGTTCATGGCAGTTTTCAATGAACCATCAACCATCAACACCTCGCCTAGTTTCTGTTATTGTTCCACAGGTTCTCTGCTCTTTACGTAGTCTTCTAGACCTAGTGCCTTTACACGCTCCATATCCGGAGTAGACCACTTGGGATCAGGGCGGATGACTAACGTGGACATAGAAGTTAGGTCAGCTTCTGCTAATTTGCTGATCGCGACTCGCTCCATCCGAGGTAAAAACAATGCATGAGTAGCAGCTTCGTAGATAATTGCTTCATGCTCGGCAGGATATTGTTCTAAAAGAGTTTCTACTAATAGCTCCCTCCCTGCCGGTGTATATCTATGACCCTGAAAATCTGCTTGTCCAATTATTCCTACTTGCCAAATCACTAGCGTACTCCGCCGATCGAAGACTCTTCGATTGAGTAAGAAGTCAGTTGCTTCGTAGCTCAGACAACCATATTTTGCCGGATCGATTCCTAGATCGGCAAATAGACAATCTTCGGCGGATACGCCTGGGAGCATCTGCGCTTCATAACCTTCGGCGCGGGCAACACTAATTGACTTATGAGAGGGGTATGCAAAGACTCCCGGATGACCGTAGAATACTGCACACACCCGCAACCCTTCCCGCACGGCTGTAAGAATTCGCTCAACCATTTCGGAGTATGTAACCTTTCTCGGTTTACCCTTTGCGTATAAATCGATTAACGTTTGAGCATTCTGACTCAGGGAGTGTATCTGATAAATGATCAGAGCATTACTCTCAGCATAGAAGACTTTGTCTGCATTCTTAATTGCCGAGTGCGCCTCAAACGTGAGATGACCACCTGCTTTAAGTCCGGTGCCCACTACCAAAAGAGAACCTTTTTTTGTCATTGTGCTAGCTGTCTCCAATTTTTTATCTAATAGAATGTACTTTTCAGCTTCTTATCTAGTTGGTAATCATGAAAAGTACACGCTTGCCAAGTTGTTGACTTCGATTGCCAATCTAGGGTGACGTTATGAAAAAATGAGCGATGTCCCTACCCAAGGGAGGGTAAGCCTGTTATGGGGACGCCTTCTTCCATAGCAGCTGCAATGCGCTCTAGATCGCCGCTCTTGAGAATCGCCTGATCTTCCTCGGAAAGACCTAGTTCCTGCATGACTGCATCGGCGTTTTCTTTCGCCTCTACAACCTTGTAGGGATTCTGACCCAGGTAAAGTACAAATTCTTTGATATTCATACAGATGTTCCTCAATAAGGTGTAGACCAAGTTTTGACTTCGCCCAAAGTCACGGGAATGGTATCGCTCACGTCAACCGTAAATCGGAAGACTTTCTTCGCCCGGAGGCTATTTTCTGGGTCGAAGAATTTCAGTTTGACATCCCAACAATCGCTATCCAACCGACAAAAGGGACTTTTCTCCACTTCGATGCTGTCGAGTTCCATCCCCCTGGCAACCGCTTCCGAAAAGGTGGAAGCAGCTTGAAAGGCATTAGTGGCAGCAAAGTTGAGGGCGCGATCGCGAGCAATCTGTCCTAAGTTCCGCAAGTCGTAATAGATGCGGTTGAGAAAGCTGACTAGGGATCTCTGCATTGCTGCCTCGTCCCCTTCCCCTGCTTCTGTTCGCACGGTTGCTACGGCAGCAGTCACCAAATTATTGACCTTCCAGCCGTACATTCCCCGCGTATTCTGCGGTTCAATCACGGGAACCATTTGCCCGGAAAACAGCTTAACAGTTCTTTCACTCAGCAGTCCGGGGATGCTTACCCGTTCAATGAAGTCTTCGCTGGTTTCTGCCTGCACTTGTCCGGCTAGCATTTGCACGAGAGTTTCATAGACATCGGCAGCAAACGCGCCTACAGGTTCAATGGCATAAATTGGAGTCAACTCCAGGCTCAATGTCCAAATCAACGACCGGGCTTCTGAGGGATTATTTTCCAGATAATCCACCATCTGACGGGCATCATAAGGGTTGCCGGGAACTCCCGTGTTATCAACCTCTACCGCAGGGATGAATTGTTTAAACGAGTCGCGCCTCGCCTCGCTGCCGAAGTCGTAGCCTAGGGTTCCTAGGGCATAGACTAAGTTTGACCGTAAACTGGGAGTAACCTCAGGGGTGGGTTGGCTGGGAGTTGCAGTGCTATTAGTCATAGCAGAGACTTCTGAACTGGATACATCGGTTTCTGGTGTTGTGGCTGAAGCTGTAACCGTTGATTCTGGGGGTTGACCTAACCCCCCCTGCCCCCCGTCCCTACTAGGGAAGGAGGGAGTAAGACTGCTCTCTTGTGTTACTGCCCTCTCCAACCCCCCTTGATAAGGGGGGCTAGGGGGGATCGAGAGGGGTTGGGAGAGAGGTTCCACTGCTTCTGGGAGTTGACCTATCCCCCCCTGCCCCCCTTCCCTAGTAGGGAAGGGGGGAGTAAGACTCCCCTCAAGTCTGACTCCCGTCTCCAACCCCCCTTGGGAAGGGGGGCTAGGGGGGATCGAGAGGGGTTGGGAGAGAGGTTCCACAGGGGTTTGGGCAGCTGTCAATCGAATAGTCTCATAGCTAGAGGGGGTAACAGCTGTCAATGGTTCTCCAGTCAGTAAATGCACGGCACCTGGAATATTAAGTTTCCCCCGCAAGCAGCGTTCCGGTTCTTCAACCTCTTTGGGGTCGCAGGGAATGGCACTATTCAAAATAGCAGCCCTTACTGCTTCCGCATTGGGAGATTCACCCCGTTGCAGTTGCAGACTCATGAGCAATCCAGCAACTCCCGTGACGATGGGGGCAGCACAGCTGGTGCCTTTCTTGCGGATGGGTTCATCCTTTCCTACGGTTGCCCCTAAGATATTTTCCCCAGGAGCGAGGATGCCTTGTTCTTGATACCTCCCCCCCCAATTGCTGAATTTGAATGGTTGCCCGTTGTCTTTCATGGCTCCCACTGCCAAGACACCGGGCAAAATTGATGGAATGACCCAACATTCACCTTTATCGTTGCCGCTTCCGGCAACGATTAAGATGTTATTCTCCTGACACTGACGGATTGCTCGTTCTAATAAGTCGTCGGTTTCCCCCGTTTGGGTGGGGATACCAGCAGAAACGTGGATGATGTTGGCTCCCGCATCAAAAGCAAGATTAATAGCGCGGGTGAGGATGACTGTGGAATAGGCGCTATCGGTATCGTAGCCAACGGGAATGTTTATGCCTCGGCACTTCGGAGCGACACCTTCTACGGGAGAACCGTGTTGACCAAAGATCGTGCTACAGATGTGGTTGGCGTGGAAGGTTAAATCTAGCCGTTGCCGAATGGCTGAGGGGATTTCTCGCTCCCTCTTTGCCTCGAATTCGGCACGAGCCTCAGCTAATGTGCTACCATCCTCCTCGTATTTATCTACTACCTGGGAATGTTCTTTATTTAGCTCATGGTATTTGTCTATATATTTTTTATCTACTTTTATATCTTCTTGCCAATAAGGAGCGATTCTGGTTAGATTAGCACCCTGGAAACAGGCTCTTTCTAACTCGACTGGTCCTTCAATCACGGCAATAGTAATTCGAGAGTCGCCTTTTGTGTGCGTCCAGAGTTCGGGAATTCCTCGAATATCGGTTATATCAGGCACAGCTTATCTTCAAAATAATTAACAAAAAAACGCAAAATTGGTGAGGTGAGTCGAGGGCAAAGAATATCTAGATTTTGATTGTAGGTACATCTCCACTAAGAAACCAGCCAGCCTATCTTATTGAAAAATTAATATGCTGGCTGGTTGTTTTAATTTCCCATTTCTGTCTAGCTGTTGATTAATCTCTCCTGAATATATCTTTTTCTGGTTAGAGCAACAGCTCCGGGAAATTCGACCAGTAGCCAAAATGATATACCAGTCTATCTAACCCTGACAGAAGTGAAAACAGAATATCGCTCTTTTTTGAGAAGAGTCGTCTGTTGAAAGCGACCTTACTCGGCGTCATCCGCGCCAAAGACCATGATAACAACAACTGGAACAGAAGCCTCTACACCGCCATTGGGTTGAGCGTTGAAGATGCTGCTTCCAGTGGTCGGACGCGCAACGGGAGCGACGACTTTAGGCTGCAATTTTTCTTTTTTATTCATGATATTTCTCCTTGTGGTTTTTTTGAAATTAGGTTAGCTTTCCCCTAAAAAACTTAGGATATTTGCTTTCCGCTTTTCTTCTTTAAGGCTAGACAAAAACTTTCTATTTGTCAACACCTTGCTTCACTTTTTTCTTTATTTTTTGCTCGTCATAATGCATACTAAAATATTGCTTTTTAAAAGCAATATTTTACATTTCTGTCCATTAATTGACTTGTTTAGTGTGTCATTTTTTCACTAAACTGACCTAGTAATTTGATTACTTAGTAGCAAAAATTAAAAGCTGTCAACTATAACTTGACCTCTCTTAATCATTAAAACTTTTACCGATTTTTTTAAGCAGGATTGAGAAAATTTTTCTCAGCCGTACCATTTCTATGCTGAAAAATAGTTCAGCTAGAGAAACCCAGTACGGTGAGAATTTTAGGTGTAAAAACTGTGGGGGTGCGATCGCAGCTAAAACTCTATCGGGAAGGAAGCGATCGCCCTCAAAGGCAGTAAAGATGAAGGAAGCGATCGTTCTCTTGGGCAATGAAGATTGTCATAGTGCGATCGCTGCAATCTCCTTAACGCCAAATCCGACCCCGGCGGAAAGGTATCTTTGTCTCCTCAGGTAATAAATCCTGTGCCACTTTCTTCCACCAGTATCCGTAGTCTTCGAGTCCAGTAGAGTGGGTCAGGTGTTCTAGAGCGTTTGCCTCTTCAACTATTGGTATCAGAGACTCACTCCATGATGCATTGCAGATCTTTCCGTTGTTGGGGTTAGTTGTCCTGTCCTTGGCTGTAATGCCACTGCCTTCCGATAAAGGCAAATAGTCCGTCAGTCCGGGTTCATCACCCCGCAACCGATGGTACAAATCCCGTTGAATCTCACCCTGAGTGCGAGGGCGATTCCACAGGCGCACTTCGCTGATCTTCCCGTGGAAGAATCTGTCAGGAAAACCTGATTGTCCGCCGATCCGCACCTTTGCCAGGTTGTAACTTATCCTAGGAATCGCGGCTTCATTGTCATTTTGCACCCCATTGATATAGAGTTTTGTCTCCCCAGCTTTATTCCCCGCTCTCACAACAGCAACGTGATTCCAGTCATTTAAAGTAATAGCGCCATTCGTTGAGGAAATCGTTTCATGGGGTGCATTTTTCTGAAACTTCAGTTCGTTACCTTCCAGGTAGAGAATGTTATCGCTCTCAGCGTAAATCACCCACATACCCAGATCGGTTGTGTGATCACCAGTTGTGCTACTTGCGTCATAGGTGGGACAAACCCAAGCCTCAATGGTGAAGTTTCCCCCTAATTTGGCGGCATTTGAATCGATAAACACATAATCATCAGGGCTATCAAATACCAGTACTGGCTGGAGGGTTGTCTTTAAAGCTACTGGCTTAACAACCTTGAGTGGAGCCAGGGGTATGGCAGACTCCTGCCAAGTAGCGCCCCCGTAAATCGTGCCGTTTTGAGCGTTTGGGGTCTTGTCAAAGGTTACATCGCCCTCCCCTTCAGCCAAAGGCCAGTATCCCACCAATCCCGGCTCATTTCCAACCAAACGGCGAGACATATCCGCTGTGATTTCGTCTTGAGTGCGGACTTGGCCCCAAAAACGAACTTCCGAGATTTGACCGTACCAATATTCTTTATATCTGTCACCTCCCCTGCCAATTTCACACGCATCCTTACTAATGTTGGCAGGCGCATTCCCTGGCACAATCTCGATTAATTCACCATTGACATAAAAATAAGCATCATCATCGCTATCTAGTGCCACCGCCAAATGATACCAAGTGCCTACAGCCAAGTTAGCGACTGTGGTGTCGTAATCCCTGATATCGTAAGTCGTAAATCGAATTTGCTTACCGACCAAGCCAAAACCATAAGCTCCAGGGTTGGCAAATATTCTTTGCACTGAGTCCAATTTGTTTGGTTTGACCCAAGCTTCGATGGTGAAATTGCTTGTTAAATCAAAAATGTTGGTGTACTGTATCTCTACATAATCATCCTGACCATCAAAAGTCAGTACTGACTGGAGTTCTGCTGACTGTATGTTATTAGCCATAGAGGGTTCCTTCCGGTCTTGTTGAATCGGGAGCGGTACGGGTGCAGGGAGCAGTACGGGTGCAGGAGGCGGTAAGGTTGCTTGGAGTTTCAAGTAGTCAATAGCGTGTCTCCCGTCTTTGCCACCTGAAGTTGTAATCGATAACCTGTGGTTTCCGGCAGCGATCGCCCCTAAGGGAATTTCGTTTTCTTTGAGCGTTTTTTCTCCTACTCCGGCAATCTTCGTCAACAACTCTCCATCCAGAAACAAGCTATCCTCTTCCGAACCGTAGAAATTGTAGAAGAGAGTCAACTGACCCTGCTCATAGTCGCGCTCCAACGTAAAATCGATGTTGAGCTTATCAGTTGAGATGCCTTTTGAGGGTTTTCTAGCCTCAGGAGCTGTGATTATCCCAGGAATGGTTGGATTGTTAATCGAGTCGGCATCGGTACCGACAGTATAGTCATACTCCTCAGCCCAGGCTCCTTTAGTGAGAAATTCTTTTGATCCGTCCCCTGGTCTACCAATTTGCCAGAGTGTTTCTGGTTCGCTCATCGCTTTAACAACTTCTAATCCGATTTGAGATTTGGGCTTTTTTAGCTAGCGGATGGCCTGACCTAATGCTCACAAAAAGGATGCGCCGGTCTAATATCGAAAATATCCATACCCGCAAGAAGTTTTCATTTGCTGATAGGTTCTAGGCTGATATGCTGCCGGATCGTTGTAGTTTGCCCCGTGCAACAAATCTATGCGAATAGCCACCAAATCTTCGACTGTGCCTAGAGTCACATCAACTGTCCGATGGGGATAAATGATATCGGGTCTTTTTACTGGGGGGGCTTGTTTTGGGAGTCTCATTGTTTTGGTAATTGGTAATTTGTAATTAGTAATTGGTAAGTGGTAATTGGTAAAAGGATGAAATTTTACACATCACAATTTATACTCCATACTTCTACCCATTACCCATTACAAAAAACCTTGTTTTGCCGTCTTTTTTTAGTCCATTTCTTAGGGCGTAGACCAAACTTTGACATCGCCCAAGGTGACCGGGATGACATCGCTCACATCAATAGTGAAGCGGAACACCCGCTTGGCCCGACGGCTATTTTCAGGGTCAAAGAATATCAATTTCACATCCCAACAATCGCTGTCCATCCGACAGAAGGGGCTTTTCTCCACATTGATGCTGGCCAGTTCCATCCCCATAGCTACCGCTTGCGAAAATGTAGAAGCGGCTTGAAACGCATTGGTGGCGGCAAAGTTAAGTGCCCGGTCTTGGGAAGTTGTTCCCAAATTTCTCAAGTCATAATAGATCCGATTGAGGAAGCTGTCGAAGGTTCTCCTCATGCTGACGTCATCGGTTGTTCCCTCTACGGCACTCACCGTTGCCAATGCAGCATTGATTAGGGTGTTGACTTTCCAACCGTACATTCCCCGCGTATTTTGCGGTTCTATCACCGGAACGACTTGCCCGGAGAACAGTTTAACCGTTCTGCCTGTTAATATCCCAGGGATGCTCACCCGTTCCACATATTCTTCGCTGGTTTCTGCCTGGATCTGCCCTGCCAAGAGTTCTTGCAAAACTCCATAAACGTCTCTGGCAAAAGCACCCACAGGTTCGATCGCATAAATCGGAGTTAACTCCAGGTTCAACGTCCAAATTAACGATCTCGCTTCTGAGGGATTCTGTTCTAAATAGTCCACCATCTGACGGGCATCGTAGGGGTTGCCGGGAACTCCGGTGTTATCAACCGCTACGGCAGGCATGAATTGTTTAAACGAGTCGCGCCGTGCCTCGCTGCCAAAGTCGTAGCCCAAGGTTCCCAAGGCGTAGACTAATTGAGCATTAGCCAGTTCGCTAGGGGCTTGGCTGGCGGTAATATAACTTGCACTCTTGTTGGGCATAACAGAATTTGCTGAACTAGATGGACTAAACTGTGGTGCTGATGAAGTCATCACAGGACTGGGTGAACTCGCTTCTAGTGTGTTTGCTGAAGCGGCAACCACTGCCTCTGCTGTTTCTGGTGCTGTTGCTGGTAGAACAGTTTTTTGGACCTCCTCAACCAGTGTTTGAACTTGGTCATTTACATCACAACCACATCCAGAGGGGTTAACGGCTTCGATTAAATCGGACATTTTTCCTCCTAAAATCAATTTTTCGGCACCAGGAATATTCAGCTTCCCGACCAAACAGCGGCGCTGATCGTCAGTAGCGATCGCATCGCAAGGTATAGCACTTTCTAAAATCGCCGCCCGTATCTTGTGGGGGTTGGGTTCCTCCCCCCGTTGCAGTTGCAAACTCAGCAGCAAAGCCGCAACTCCCGTAACCACAGGGGTGGCACAGCTAGTGCCACTCAACCGGATAGCATCACCACCCGGCAGTGCGCCCAAGATATTTGCTCCAGGCGCAAGAATACCTTGCGCTTTATAGGCTTCCCCCCAGTTACTAAAATCGATGGGTTTCCCCAGATCATCCATTGCCCCCACTGCCAAGGCTGTCGGGAGTGCTGCTGGAACGTGCAAACATTCACAGCCATCGTTTCCCGCTGCGGCAACGATTAAAACATTGCTCTCTTGGCAGAGACGGACGGCTTTTTTTAACCAGTCTTCAGCTTCCCCATAGTCGGTTAGTTGACCCCCACTGATATTAATAATGTGAGCACCTTCCTCAACGGCTTGCTCAATTGCACGGGACAAGTCAAGTTGGGACAGCCGACGTCCCCGATCAGCAAAAACCGGAATAATCAACCCCTGACACTGCGGGGCAATCCCCATTACTGGTGACCCATGCTGACCAAATATCACGCTAGTAACGTAAGTGCCATGCCTTGACATGCTGCCTTCGGGAGTTGCTTCACCCTGCACCAAGGTTGGCAGTCGCGTGAGATTTGCTCCCTGAAAACAAGGGTGAGTTTGGTCAACCAACCCATCCAGCACCGCCACACGCACGCGGGGGTCCCCCAGGGTTTTCATCCATATCTCTCGAATTCCTGGTATTTCAGTGACATTGGGCATGGGATCTTAGGAAAGCTTTAGCAAGCTTTATCAAAAGCTCATTTGATAGCTTACAGCAACTTTTGTAAGAATAAACCCAAACTTTAATCTGCAATTTAACTGTTAAAATCTCAACTTTAATTAGGGAAAACGAAAGTTAACTGCACAAATTTCGGAAATTAAGTATTAGTAATAAGCTGCGATACATATAATAACTGCATATTTGCATTCGATTGTACCCAGGAAAGGCGACGTGAGACATCGCTGATTGCTTTGTCCTGGATGACTTAGGCGAATTTGTCAACGGGGAACTTCAGTCAGGAGTCGAACTACGAAAGAGCAAAACTTAAGCTCTAACGTTAGCTTTGCCAAACCTCAAGTTAATCAAAAAACAAAAGTGAGAAGTTACCCCCTGAACTGTAAAATTTTATTAATAAAATTAATTTTGTGTGATTCAGTGTTTGATATTTCTAAGTCCCAGAAACGTAAACGCGGTGTTATTCTTAGCAGCCAGGGATGGCAGCGGTTGCAGGTGGCAGAGCATTTATCTGCCCTGCGAAACAATGGGGGCAGACCTTATACCTTAGAACAGTTGAGCGCTCAAACAGAGCTGAGTACCAACACACTTACGAAGGTACGTCGTAGAGAAAAAGCAGTAGATCTATCTACATTAGAAGTATATTTTCATACATTTGGGCTAAACGTTGATGCTGATGACTACATCACTCAGGATGTAGATGTATCAACTCAAACACACGTCAAGTTACAGCGAACACCTCTCCAAGGGCAACTGGTGCTCAACTCTCTGTTCTATATATATCGTCCGCCTGCCGAACAACGTTGCCTCAGTGAAATTTTGCAACCTGGTGCATTGATTCGCATCAAAGCACCCCATCAGTTTGGCAAAAGTTCCCTTGCCGTAAGAATTCTCAAGCAAGCAAAAGAGCATGGCTTCCGAGTTGCCATTCTTAGTTTGCGCTTAGCCGATAGCCATGTATTTACTAACTTAAATCAGTTTCTTCAATGGCTTTGCGCGATGGTGACTCGTCTGCTGTCAATGCCCAATCGTTTATCAGAGTATTGGAATGAGTTGTTTGGTGCTAGTTACAGCTGTAGCGACTATTTTGAACGCTATCTTCTGTCAGAGTCTGAAAGTCCTCTATTGCTAGTGCTAGATGACGTAGACGTAGCATTCAACTATTGTGATATCACTACTGATTTTTTTGGACTTTTGCGGACGTGGTACGAACAGGCAAAAGACTGTATCGCATGCAGTGAAGTATGGCAACGGCTAAGATTAATTCTTGTACATTCAAGCGAAGTTTATCTACAGTTCAGTTTGCATCAATCTCCCTTCAATGTAGGGCTGGTCATTGAACTTTTCGGCTTTACCCAAGAGCAAATCAGGGAACTCGCTGTGCGATACGGGTTGGAGAAGACTGACATCTTAGCAGAACAGCTGATGAAATTCCTTGGCGGTCACCCTTATATGACTCAGTTAGCTTTGTTTCATTTGAATCAGCAGGAAATGAGCTGGGAGAACTTAATCGAAACAGCAATTTTGCCCAATGGAATTTTTAATAGCCACATACGGCAACAATTACTAAATTTGAAGACCCATCCAACGCTTTTAGATGTTATACACAGCCTTGCGTCTCATCCAGAAGGTATTAAACTCCATCCAGAGCAAGCCTTCAAATTATGGGGAATGGGATTAATTCGCTTTCACAACCAATTGGCTTTTCCGAGTTGTGAGCTATATCGGCAATTCTTTACTCATTCAGAGCTAATGCCTGAAGCCGAAGGATAAAGTTAGGATGGATTCATTCAAATTTGCCTTCTGATTCCTGACTCCTGACTTGAGCATGACTCCCCACTATTGCAGCAAAGGACACGAAAATCCCCCTGGTGGTCGCTTCTGTATCCAGTGTGGGGAACAGCTGGAACCGCCGGTGAGCCAAGGTGTCTATCCGGGGGAAATTTTAGGCGATCGCTATCGTATTGTCCGTGAGTTGGGGCATGGTGGCTTTGGACGCACTTATCTGGCAGAAGACCTCAATCGCTTCAATGAACCTTGTGTTTTAAAAGAATTTGCCCCTCAAGTTCAAGGTACCTACGCCTTACAAAAAGCTGAAGAGCTATTTGAACGGGAAGCTGGTGTTCTCTATAAGTTGCAACACCCTCAAATTCCCAAGTTTCGAGAACTGTTCCGGGTCAAACAGGGGAACAAAGGACGCCTCTTTTTGGTACAAGACTTTGTAGAGGGACAAACTTACCACGCCTTACTCGATGCTCGGAGGCGTCAGGGACTAGGGTTTAATGAAACCGAAGTGACTCAACTGATGCTCCAAATCCTGCCGGTTTTGGAGTACATCCACTCGCTGGGTGTGATTCATCGCGATATCTCAACCGATAATCTAATTTGGCGCAGTACAGATAGGCTGCCGGTGCTGATTGACTTTGGCGGTGTCAAGCAAGTCGCCGCAACCGTTGCCTCCCAGTTCATGGCATCACAGGGTGCTGGGGCAATGCCTGCTATGGCAACTCGCTTGGGCAAGGTAGGCTATGCCCCGCATGAGCAGATGCAAGGGGGCATCGTCTTTCCCCATAGCGATTTATACGCCCTCGCAGTAACGGTGTTGGTGTTGCTCACGGGTAAAGAACCGCAGCAGTTGATTGACCCCCATACCCTTGGCTGGAACTGGCGGCGGGAGGTCAACCTTAGCCCAATGTTAGGGAGTGTCCTGGATAAAATGCTCCAACCCAGACCAAGCGATCGCTTTGCATCTGCGCCCCAAGTGCTGCAAGCCCTCACCGCAGCGCCTCCACCTGTTGCCTACCCGCCAACTCAGCCCCCGTTGCCAAGGACGGAAGCCACTGTAGCCGTTGCCCCTCCCCCAGTTACAGCTTCCGTCAACCCGCCCACTCCCCCAGTTGTTAGGACGCCATTACCCAGTTCAAGGGGGAATCAGTCCTCAGGCTTGTTGCGTAAAAGTCTGCTGATGTTTGTATTAATTGCCGTTGCCGGTGGTATTGGCTGGTTAGCTGGCAATCTGTGGATACAGTCCCAAAGGAAATCTGGGGAAATTCAGCCACAACCTACAGATAATCCGAGCGTTGTCTCACCAACGAATGACTCCGAACCCAAGCCACCACCGGAGTTTTCTGCCGAGGAGCGACAGCGCAAGGAAACCCTGCGGCAGCGTCGCATCAATCTAGGTATTGACTATAACTTCTACACTAACTGGGTGAATGAAGCGTTTTGGAATCAGTACCCCGATCAACGGGGACGGCAGTTGGGCACTAGTCCAGAGGATGCAAGTTTACGATCGCAGTGGGATGCGATCGCGGCTGATTTACTCGATCAAGTGGATCGGACAAATTTGAGTGTAGCCTCACGGCAGCGCTTGGGAAGCTATAAGGACGCTGACCTCACTCGCGCCAAAGCCGAAGCCAATCAGCTGCGCCTCAGTAGTCGTTCTCTTTATGACCTGGCAGATGCCAAGTTCTTTCTGGCGTTCCCTGAAGAGCAGGGTAAAGAGTTTCTCAACAAGCCGATTGGTCAGGTGTGGCAAGCGATTGTCGCCGATACACTAAACGCCGTAAAAACTGGAGAAGCGTTTGAGCGAATTGCCTTTGACCCAGGGCAGACGAGCAAAAAAATCACTGGTACCTTGAAGGCAGGCGCTGGCAAAGCCTTCATTGCGAGTCTTTCGGCTGGTCAGGTCATGAATGTAACGCTCACCACTGACCAGAAAGCATTGTTCTCTATCTATAGTCCTAGTGGTAAGACAACCTTACTCGAAGATTCAGGCGATCGCACTTGGTCAGGGTCACTCCCAGAATCCGGTTTCTATGAGTTTGTTGTGGTTTCCAATGCCTCTCGACCAATTGATTATCAACTCGACCTCACCGTTGAAAGCTTGCCAACTCCTGAACCCTCGCTAGTTGAATCACCTGGGTAAGTGGATGGGCGAAATTAAATGTTAAACGACTTTGCTTCTCCTGATTCGCAGTAGGGGTGATACGAAATCCGGGTTAAATAGCCCTTTTTTTAACGAACCACAGAGGCTCAGAGTTCGCAGAGTAAAGAATAGGAGGAGATAAGGATGATTTGAGAGGTTATAGATGCGGATTTGGTATGACCCGATAAAGGTTACCTCGCTTCTCCTGTTGAGTTATTCAGACGGGTCGCCTCTACTCGCTTAAAGTTAAAAACTCATGATTAAGAGCGCAACTATGATAAATTACAACCCATTACACTGCCTGCCCTCATCAACAGAATTACCAGATTCTGATGACCTCCCTGTGGATAATGAACTCCAAATATTAATTCCCAACTTATTATTAGCGATTCTGTCTTTGATTTGGCAAGACCGTGAGGATTGGTTTTTCGGAATTAATATGGGAATTTACCATACTCCCAGTCTTCCAGCTATTGTCCCTGATGGTTTTTTGAGTTTGGGTGTAGAGCGATTTGTTGGAGAAGAAGGAAGGCTTAGCTATGTCCTTTGGGAAGAAGATGGCATTGTGCCAATCTGGGTGTTAGAAGTTATCTCCAAAACTTATAACGGCGAGTACGAACAGAAAAAAATTGAATATGCTGAACTAGGGGTATTATATTACGTCATTTATGCGCCAACGCGCCAGCGCCGTAAGCGCAAACGCTTAGAAGTCTACCGCTTAGTTGAGGGAGAATACGTCCTACAATCTGGGGATTTAACATGGATGCCTGAAATTGGTTTAGGCATTGGACGAGAACGCGGAACCTATCAGGGACTCACGAGAGAGTGGCTTTACTGGTACGACAAAGACGGTAACAGATACCAAACACCAGAAGAAGTAGCAATAGCTTCCCAACAACAGCTTCAAGACCTCATCGCCCGGTTACAACAGAGGGGAATCGACCCCAATACACTCTAACGATTCTGGTACAGTGGCTGTTCACGCACCATCGAAGTCGCCATCCACAGGATATTCTCCCGTTCATTTGCTGGGTAACTAATTGTATAAATCATCTTGTTCTGCTGCCACATCAGTGTCGAGAATTGGTAGGACGGATTTTGCAGCGGTCCTTCGATCAGGTATGCCTCAATATTCCTCGCCAAGGGGATGCGATCGCCGATAGCTTGATGCCTCTGTAAGTCTCGCTTAGCACTGGCATTCGTCTGGCTATCCACCGCAAAGCTAGCCAACAAGCAGGGCTGAGGGCTACGCTCACAGGTAAAAATACTCACCGTAAAGCTCTCTGGCGTTTCTGAGGGAAAGACGCGGATAACCAGTTTGTCATCTTCGATATCCGAATGACCACTCAGTGGAATGTCCGTAGGCAAGCGCATCGCCAACCCCATCGGCAGGTTACTTTGGATGTACTCCAGGTGGGGGGTAAATACAGCAGCTGGACGGGCCACGACACCCACAGCACTGGTTAAAACGGTTAAAACGACAGGCATTGCTAGTAAACAACGCTGCCAAATTAGGTGTAGCACTCAAGTCAAGGGGCTTTCAAAAAATCTATTTCAGCTTACTTTAACGTAAAAAGCTCCCTTTCAAAAATTTTCTTTTACGAACGTTCAACGGTTCAAACTGAGACGCTTGCTACAGGACTCTCAAAGTTGTTCGCCATTCAATGGTTTAGCTAATTCTCCGCCATCCCCTTGAACGATTTTCAGTAAGTCTTATTACTCACTAGTGCAGCGTAGCAGAAATAACTGACCAGCTAAAATCTCCCCCTCTCCCCCTCGTCTCGCTTGAGGTGGTCAAAGGCTTCTGCCGGGATGCAGTAGTAGTTTTTTTATTCTCTGAACTAAGAGTGCAGGAATTGATCAGGAATCTTAAACCCAACTATCTTGAAACCATACCGTCTATCGTTAGTAACATAACTTTTTTAAAAGGTTTATATTTTTTAAACTTATATAGATTTAGTGAAGATAATAAAAGTAGAGCTAACAATTTGATAAAATTGTACGGATCAACAGTTAGGCGATATGGCAAGATATTTTGCGAAAACTGACGAAAGAAGAAGGAGAAGTTAAGAAAGCCGAGCAGCACAGCAATAAAAACCTGATTTCTAGACGCTTAGAAACACGGCATTGCTTATAAGCGTCTGAGCATTCCATGGTAATTCAAAGCTACAGAACAATCCCTTCTAAAAGGACAAAATTTACAAGGTTTGTTGCTAGACGACGAAGCAAAATTCTAACCGATCAGACTAAGATACAGTAGAAAACCTGGCTTCGGCGAGGGGAGGAACGCTAAGCAATGAAGACGCTTTTATTTGGCAACGGAGCAGTTAGCCTTGATGATGTGTCCCAGTATCAAAACATCAACTTGGCTCCTGAAGCTGACTTTGATGATTTAACTCGCTTGGCAGCTTGCGTGTGTCAGACACCGATCGCTCTACTGTGTTTTATGGACGCTAGACGACTTAGGCTTAAGTCACAAGTCGGTTTAGAGCAAGGAACAACTGATTCTTACTTAGCTTTGTGTACAGAAACGCTGCGGCAAGTGGAAAGCTGGGATTCGGGTGTGTTGATGGTTCAGGATGCCTCAGCTGACCGATGGTTGGCAACTTGTGAGGTGGTGAAATCCTCCCAACAAGTCAGGTTTTACGCGGGGACTCTAATAATAACCCCTGAAGGAGTAATACTGGGAATCTTATCGGTGATTGATCATGTGCCGCGATCGCTAACGTTACAACAACAAGAAGCACTGTCAGTCTTGAGTAGACAAGCGATCGCGCAATTGCAGTTGCGTAAATACTCAACCCCCTGGCAAGGAGTTGTGAGCAAGCATCAGCAGGTGCAAGAGACAAGGCAAGCGTCACAAAAAGAACTTCCAGACATGAAGTTAGCCCTGACTCAATCTCCCCTTCGCGTAAGCAAAGAGGTGTCTTCGGAATTAGGGGTATCTAGTCCAGCAGAGTGCGATAGTAGCAAAGTATGCATTGAAGCTTCTCGCTTTTTTGCACTCTCGACCGAACTGCTTTGTATTGTCGGTTTAGATGGCTATTTCAAGCGCGTCAACCCGGCATTTGAAAAAACCCTTTCCTATACTACCGAGGAACTCCTCTCCAGACCATTCCTCGATTTTGTTCATCCTGAAGACAAAGCAGCAACCCAGGTTGAATTTGAGAAGCTTTTTACCAAGGCAGGGGAGATTAACTTTGAGAATCGCTATCGGTGTCAGGATGGTTCATACAAGAAGCTGGCATGGAAGTCAGTTCCCTTTGTTGAGGAAGGTTTAGTGTATGCGATCGCCCGTGATATCACCAAGAGCAAGCGAACTAAAGCTACCTTGCGGGAGCGATCGCACGTCTCTACTCTAGAAGCTGATGTGGGTACGGCGCTTGGACAAAGCGGTACGATGCAGTCAAACCTAAAGCGCTGCACAGAGGCAATGGTGCAGCATCTCGACGCAAGTGGGGTGGGAATTTGGACAGTTGAGCCAGCAGCTGTAGGAACGAGCGACCTTTTACCTATGGACTTGCAAGCGTCAGCTGGGCAACTTATACCCGCCGAGACCTTCCCCAATCATATCCCGGCAAACCACGAACTTATAAGCATAGTTGCCCAAACTAGACAACCCCTAAACACTCAGCTGTCTACTCAGGGCCCAAACGGGGGAACAACCTCTACGAAGCTTAAAACGTTCTTTACGGGTTACCCTCTAATTATCGAGTCGCGATTGGTGGGTGTGATGGCATTGCTGAGTCGCCAACCCTTCTCCAAAGTAGTTGACGGAGTGTTGGACTGGGTGGCAAATGCGATCGCGATGGCGATTGACCGTTCTTGGGCACGGGAAGAACTACTTAGCCGTCGGGAAGCCCTGCTTTTCCGATTGGCGAGTCAAATTCGTAATTCCCTCGACCTAGATACTATTCTGGGTACCGCCGTCACTGAGATTCGGAATTTGCTGGATGTTGACTGCTGTCACTTTTTGTGGTGCTGGTCAGAACCGAATCAACCCAGCTTAAGTGTGACTCACGAAGCCTGTAACCCTAGGTTGCCAAGTCTCTTGGGAGAGTGCCCACCAGCACATCTGGAATTTCTGGACGCAAAAATTCGCAATCTTCAGACGCTACGGATTGATAATCTTACTGAGGTAGAGGGTTTAGCTCCCGAAACGCGATCGCTCCTCACCGCTTGGGGCATTACCTCTGCGCTACTGTTACCCCTCAAGACCAAAACGGGTCAACTGGGAGCGATTGTTTGTAGTCACTACGATGAACCTCGTTTGTGGAGTGATCATGAAGTTGAACTCCTACAAGCCGTAGTAGACCAGCTTGCGATCGCGATTGAGCAGGCAGAATTATTTGCGAAAACTCGCGCCGCCGCCCTTGCTGCTCAAACCCAAGCCCGTCAACTGGAACTCGCTTTAGAAGACCTTCAGCAGACCGAAACGTGGCTCATTCAAACGGAAAAAATGTCCGGTCTCGGTCAAATGGTCGCTGGTGTTGCCCATGAAATCAACAACCCTGTCAATTTCATCACAGGCAACCTGTGCCATGCGACTAACTACATCAAAGACCTGCTTGAGCTAATTGAGCAATATCAAAAGCATTACCCCAATCCTGTCCCTGAAATTCAAGAACAGATCGAAGAAATTGACTTAGAATTCCTGATCGATGATTTGCCGAAAATCCTATCTTCTATGAAGATAGGGGCTGAGCGCATTCATGAGATTGTCCTTTCATTGCGGAACTTCTCGCGGCTGGATGAAGTAGAAATGAAACCTGTCAACATCCATGAAGGGATTGACAGTACCTTGCTGATTCTCCATAACCGCTTAAAACCCAAGGGTCATAATCCCGGCATCAAAATCATCAAAGAGTACGGTAGCCTACCACTTGTGGAGTGCTATGCGGGTCAGATTAATCAAGTCTTCATGAACATTATCGGCAATGCAATTGATGCCCTGGAGAGTGGAGGCGTCTGGGAGGAGGAGAGTCACAGCAAGGGAGAATTGGCTCCATCAGACGGTCACTCCGTTACCGCATCACCTATTATCTGGATTCGCACAGAGGTTTTAGGCGGTGAGCAAGTACTTATTCGGATTCGCGATAACGGACCGGGAATGACACAAAGCGTCGTCAGGCGTCTTTTTGACCCCTTCTTCACCACTAAACCTGTGGGTAAGGGAACTGGTTTGGGGCTATCTATTAGCCACCAAATCGTGGTGGAGAAACACGGAGGGATTCTCAAGTGTCTCTCTGAGCTAGGGCAGGGAACTGAGTTCTGGATTCAAATTCCGATCACACAACCAAAAGAGGCCCACTAGCGATCGCTTCCCGATATTTTTGCTGGCATTGGGATACACCCAAGTTCTTGCTCTGCGTTTACTCGCACCGATAAGTAGCAACTTGAGTTAAGAGCCTATCCGAAAAATCCTGAAAAAGACTGGCGCACATTACCATAATCCCCTATTCATCTGTGTTCATCTGCGTTCATCTGTGGTTTCAAATCTTTTATAGCAACAGCCTCGGCAGTTAGGACGTTCTTAATCCCTGAAACCCAAGATTAGACGCTCTTCTTCCCCGACGCCCTAGCTATAAATCTACTTTTCGGATAGGTTCTAAGTAGCAATCCTCAATTAAAAGTGATAAATTGTTAAGGAATTATTTCAACCGAAAAATTAATAATGCTCAATCCAACGAACCAAAGTAATACTTTAGAAGAAATAAAGCTGGAGAAAATCCAACAGAAATTATTTTTCCTGGAGAGAGTAAGATGGTTAATCCATTTTATCACCTTGGCAGGAATTATTTTAATAGGTATATCTTGGCGGGATTTTATTATATTATTGATTTCTTACTACTTAGGGATGCTGATAGTCAGCATAAGTTCTCATCGATATTTTTCTCATAAAAGTTTCAAAACAAGCCGAATTTTTCAATTTTTACTGGGTTGGTTAACTTGTACAACGGTTCAGAGGGGCCCCATTTGGTGGGCTTCTGTCCACAGACACCACCATAAATACTCGGATACTAGTAAAGATTTTCATTCACCCCTGACAGGATTTTGGCATTCCCACATGGGATGGCTGACCGAGCCCAAAATTATTAATATAAATTACAGGAACGTCAAAGATTTAACTAGATATCCAGAACTTTTGTGGTTGGATAAATGGTTTGATATTCCTATAATTATGATGATCTTATTTCTGGGATTATTTGGCTTTTATTTAGAGGTTAATTATCCTAACTTAGGAGTTTCTCCTGCTGAAATGATTGTCTATAGTTTTCTCGGTCGAACCGTATTACTGTGGCATGCAACCTTTTCTATAAACTCTCTAATGCACTTAATGGGAAAGCAAAGGTTTGCCACTGGCGACAGTAGTAAAAACTCTCTCTTGTTATCATTGGTAACCGTCGGTGATGGTTGGCATAACAATCATCACAGATATCCTTCTTCAGCTAGAAATGGTTTTTACTGGTGGGAAATTGATCTCAGTTATTATCTAATAAAGCTTTTAGCCTTATTAGGCTTAATCTGGGACATTAAACCTGTACCTCAATCTGTACTTGAGGAAGGGTTGAAAGGTTGAAGGTTAAAACTTTCAACCTTTCAACCTTTCAACTCTTAAGTCAAGCTAGCCGTTTAGACTAGACGCTCTGAACCATAAGGTTAGCAGGTAGGGATTGACGCAAGCGATCGCCATAGAGATCCAGTGCATTACCGCCCAATAACAGTCCGAGATGCTCCTGGTCATAATCGGCAACTGTGGCTGCATCTTTAACACAATCATGGAGTACGCCATCCCAGTGACCATAGTCGCCAGAGAAGCAAGCCAGATGCTTACCGACTTCTCCCATTGCAGTGGGAAGATAAGATGGACCGGGGTCATCTGATTCAAACGAGGTAAAGATTTGACCCCGTTCAAAGTATTCTAGAGGGTCTCGATGGCGGAGATCGTAGTGCTCATAGAGACTTGCATCATCGATCTGAGTGGGGTCGTGTTCTGCGTTCCACAATAAATCGAAGATGTTTTTCGCCTTACTGATGATGTTGAGATTGTCCTTGCCACCTCGTTCCTGAATCATCAGCTTGGTAAACTCCATCAGGGAAGGGCGATAGGGATTCTTGGGGTCAAAGTCACGGATGCGTTTTTCCCAATGTTCATGAAAGGCATGGGCAAGATCGGGTAACCAACCACAACCCCCTTCTAAAAAGCCGACCCGGAGAGTAGGGAATTGCTCAAATGCGCCGTCAAAAACCATCCGCGCCAAGGCCAATTGTTGCTGGTTTCGCTGCACGAAAATGTGGGTGAGGACGAAGGTTTCCGTATGGTCTGCAATACCACTCACCATGTAAGATCCAGGACCACCGTGAATACCCAAACCAATATTCAGGTCTACTGCTGCCTGGAGAATAGGACGAAAGTCAGGATGGCTAATTGCCTTACAGGTGCGGATATCTGGGAACGCCTCAGGTGCTTTGGGATGGGGGATTGGTAGGTTCGGGGCAACGGCGACGCCAATCATACCAAGTTCATTGACACAACGGTACATTTCAGCAACAGCGGCGTCCACGTCCTGTAGAGGTATGACACCAATGGGCTTGAGGCGGTTATCGTATCCCCGGCAGTCATCGGCCATGTAGTTGTTGTAGGCACGACAAAGGGCGATCGCTAAATCCTTATCTAAAAGGCTAGAGAAGACTAAGTTGAGTGTGCCGTAAATCACTTGGACATCAATGCCTTCTTGATCCATGTGTTCAATTCGCACTCGATTGAACATCGCCCCTAGGGTTGTGTCTGGATGTAGGTTACGAAACCCTCCTTTACCTAGTCCCTGAGGCTGAGGAAACATCCGCGTAAAGTCGTTTTTACCCGTTGCCGGATTAAAGTCTACAATTCGCGCCCGCTGGTCGCCGAGACTATCAATTACTAAACCGATGCGATCGCGATACTCTGGCTCTAGATAATCCCGCATCACTAGGGGATTTTCTAGCTTATGGGCATCGGCATCGATCACCAGTAAACCTTGATACATGAATGCTCCTTAATTAATTAGCTCATGAAGCGTTGAAGGTTAGAGTTTTTAACGTTTAACCCTTCTTTCGATAGAAATTCCTGAGTGGCAGTTTGTGCTTAATGAAACACTAGGGACGATTGTAGGGGCAAAGCATTCCGATGGTTTCGTAATTGTTCGCTTATAACTGCGAACTGGAATTTTTAGCACCTAAGTTCAACGCTTTCTGCTTGCGATTGAGATTATTCCAAACCGGGCGTAGACCAAACCAGTTTTCAAACGACCACGCCATTGAGGTAAGGATGGTGATGCCGGGATATTTTATAAAAGCCGGTTCATTCTTCTCGAAGAAGGCATGACCTCCCAAAGCAAAAACTTGGGTTAGTACCAAGCACAGGAGTGTCAACCGCCAATCGTAAAATAGCAAGATGACAGCTGCGATCGCTAGCAGGTTAGTTAGGTGGTGCAGAATTTGGTTAATCGGATGCTGATGGGTCGCAACAAAGTGGGCTTTAGCCTCATCGAAGTAGCTCAAAAGAATTCTCCTACAGTAATACCCGATTGGAAAAAGGCAAAGGATTCTAGGAACAATATCACTAAGACTCTGGCAAAAGCGATAGCCATTTCAGAATTCTAGTGCAGGATGTAGGACTAGCTACCACCATCGAAGTTGTAAGTAACCTCGTTCAGGTTGCCTCAGGTCCTCCTCACTCAGCCATTCCACAGGCTTGTAGGTGCCAAAAACATGATCCCACCAGTCCAGTGCCAAACCAAAGTTGTGATGCCACATGCCGTATTTGTGATGCACATAGTGAACTGGCATCTTCATCCAGAAGCACTTGGTTGGGTTTTCGTGCTGTAGCTGATGGGCATAGGCTGAAAAAGCGGCATAAACCAGTCCGCCAAGGAACCAACCTATTCCGGCAGTCCAAGAGTAGAAGAACATTAAGCACATCACTACACAGCTGCCTCGGATATAGTCACGAAACTCCCAGAGTACTCCCTGTCCTTCATTGCGGCGGTGATGGTCGCGGTGGCGTTCACCAATCTGAGGTGAGAGGTGCATCAAGCGATGTAGCCAGTATTCAACCAAACTCGCTAGGACAAATGCTAGGACAAAGCAGGCGATGGTAACGACTGCGCTTCCTACAGGGGTCATGGACTTTCCTTCCTCACACTTTTCTCAAGAGAAATATTTAATCTAGCATTTTGACATCCTCTGGGTGGTGATGATGTAGCGATTGTCTCATCTTGTAGCGGCAACTTGTGCAACTAATAATGCGTCACCCGTTTAATTCCACCTACCGACTCAACGGTTTGGATCTACCTGACAAATCTGCTTTAATCAACGTCTAAATTCCTTCTTGCTAACTGGTGTGAGGATCTA
>CBDTXL010000044.1:0-23253 GCA_965364435.1 uncultured bacterium | reverse complement strand
AGCGATCGCTCATTATGATATTGAAATTGGAGAAGGAGCAACCTTAGAGTTTGTCCCCGAACCGATCATTCTTTTCAGAGATGCGACTTTTGAGCAAACTACAACTATCAAGTGTCATCCTACTGGAAAACTCTTCTGGAGTGAAATCATTGTACCGGGAAGGATGGCCAGGGGAGAGTTTTACCAATTTCACCACTATTTGAGCCGCATGCAAGTGACTTCTACTGAAGGAGAGCGATACTTTACTGATGCCATGCGCGTAGAAGGAAAGCTCAATCCTTTCAAAAACAATGACCTATTTTCCCCTTTGCCCATCCTGGGTAATCTGATAATAATTCTACCCAAGACAAACCTTGAGTTGCTTAGTGAAAGCTTAGAAGACCTAGAAGCCGCGAATTGCTCTGGTGTCAGGGTAGGAAGCTCGATTTTACCCCAAGGCAAAGGTCTACTAATTAGAGCCATAGCGAGTGGAACTTACGGACTCAAAAACTATCTAAAATACGCCTTAAACTGCGTGCGTCATTTAAGTCACCAACCTGCTATAGCTAGTCTAAATGATTCGTGAAATTCTCTCTTACCTCTTTCTCTGAGTTCTCTGTGCCTCTGTGGTTTGTTATTATTCATAACTCAAATAGACTAGTTATATTTCCCATTCCTCGTTCCCTGCTTCCCATGATTGAACTGGCAGAAACTTACCTAGGCAATTCAAGAGAAAACCCTAGCCTACCTCAACAGATAGAGAAAGCCCGCTCCTTAGCGCATTGCTTAGAAGTTTATCTGAATCAAACGGATAGCCGCAAAGGTCGAATTCACACTCACTCTACCTCTGGTATCGAAATCGGCATCATTAAAAATCGAGATTGGTCGCTGCGGGAAGGAGATGTCTTTGCAACGCAACAGGGTAAATTACTGCTGATTCACCTGCAAGAGCAAAAGGTGATGGTACTAAGTTTTACCGAACCTGTGAGCAATTATGCCATTGAATTAGTTCATCTGGGTCACGTTCTCGGCAATCACCACTGGCCGATTCTCGTACAAGGTCCTAATCTCTACGTCCAGCTAGCAACAGATGCAGACGTGATGGAAGCAACCATCCGCAATTTTCAGATTCCTGGCTTACAAATCGGCTATGAATCGCGATCGCCTGATGAACACATCGCCTTCTCTGAACATACTCATCAGCATCAAGAACACACTCACCACGATCACGGATAATGAGTACGATCGCCCAACAACTTGCCTTAATGCAGTTGTCCGATTCTTTTTTCCCGTCTGGCTCATTTACCCTATCCCACGGCTTAGAATCGTTAGTGCAAGACGGTCAACTGCGGGAACCCGAAGACTTACCTATTTTTCTGCGACTCCTGTTGCGTAATAAAGTAGGCACTGCGGATGTCGTTGCCTTAATCCATGCCTACCGAGGAAGTGCGATCGCCGATTTAGAAGCCGTTCGACAGGCAGATGCCTTGCTATTTGCACAAACCCTAATCGAAAAAACTCGCGAAACTCAACGCAAAAGCGGACGCGCCTTGCTCATGGTTGCCAGTTCGACTTGGCAAGACTCCCAATTAGAAACCCTCAATCGAGATGCGGCGAACGGTGAATTTCACTGCTTGCATCCAGTTGTCTTTGCCGTGGTGGGTAGGGTAGCGGGATTGAGCGAAGAGGATACAGTGCTGGCTTTTTTGCATAGTTTTGTTACAGGGTTATTGGGAGCTGCCATTCGCTTGAGTGTTATAGGACATCTACAGGCACAGAAAGTGCTGCTTCAGCTAGCACCTGATATTGAGGCAACCTATCAAACCGCCGCATCGTTGAGCCTAGACCAGATGTGGTCTTGTACTCCTGCAATTGATATTGCCCAAATGCGGCATCAAAAATTGGCTTATAGGTTGTTTGCTAATTAGTTTTTCAAATTTTTGAATCGCAATTTATAACTTTAGGAGGAGGAAAAAACATGAGTTATCGGATAAATCGACGGGACTATGCCGCTATGTTTGGTCCCACGATTGGCGATCGCGTTCGTCTCGCCGATACGGAGTTATTTATTGAAGTAGAAGAAGACCGTACCACCTACGGTGAAGAGGTTAAATTCGGCGGGGGTAAGGTTATCCGAGATGGGATGGGACAATCTCCGATCATTAATGATCAAGACCAAGATGGACCCGAAGATAAAAGCCTAAAAATCACCGCTGTAGATACAGTAATCACCAACGCCTTGATTCTCGACTGGTGGGGCATCGTTAAAGCCGATATCGGCATTAAAGGCGGGAGAATTTTCAAAATTGGTAAAGCTGGCAATCCCAATACCCAAGACAACATCGATATTATTATTGGTCCAGGTACGGAGGTCGTAGCCGGAGAAGGTAGGATCGTCACGGCGGGGGCGATAGATACCCACATTCACTTTATTTGTCCCCAGCAAATCGAAATCGCACTGGCTTCTGGGATTACAACGATGATTGGCGGCGGTACAGGTCCGGCTGCTGGGACTACTGCCACGACTTGTACCCCCGGACCTTGGCACATTCACCGCATGTTACAAGCAGCTGATGCCTTCCCCATAAACCTAGGCTTCTTCGGCAAAGGCAATAGCAGTGTACGTGAAGGGTTGGTACAACAGGTTGCTGCCGGAGTCATGGGATTGAAGCTGCATGAAGACTGGGGTTCTACTCCGGCTGCCATTGATACCTGCCTCAGTGTTGCCGATGAATATGACGTACAGGTTGCCATTCATACTGATACGTTAAACGAAGCAGGATTTGTGGAAACTACAATTGCTGCTTTTAAAGAACGAGTTATTCACACCTTCCATACTGAAGGTGCAGGCGGCGGTCATGCGCCGGATATTCTCAAAGTTTGTAGCTACCCTTATGTTTTGCCTGCTTCTACAAATCCCACCCGTCCCTACACCATCAATACCCTAGCCGAACATAAGGATATGTTGATGGTGTGCCATCACCTCGATCCCAACATTGAGGAAGATGTCAAATTTGCTGATTCGAGAATTCGTCCCCAGACGATCGCAGCTGAGGATATTTTGCACGATATGGGCGTCATTAGTATCATGTCGTCCGATTCCCAGGCAATGGGAAGGGTAGGGGAAGTCGTTCTTCGCACTTGGCAAACTGCTCATAAGATGAAAGTCCAGAGGGGAATTCTTTCTGTTTCTGGGGAAAGCAACGATAACTTTAGAGCCAAGCGCTATATTGCTAAGTACACGATTAACCCAGCGATCGCGAATGGAATTGCCAATCACGTCGGTTCCGTTGAAGAAGGGAAGTTAGCCGATTTATGTCTGTGGAAACCCGCCTTTTTTGGTGTTAAACCAGATCTTGTCATTAAAGGAGGAATGATTGTTTGGGCGCAAATGGGCGACCCCAATGCCAGTATCCCCACCCCTGAACCCGTTCACATGCGTCCGATGTTTGGGGCTTTTGGCGGGGCGATTGGGGCAACCTCAATTACCTTCGTTTCTCAAGAAGCGTTGAATCGAGGCGTACCTGAACAGCTTGGCTTAACCAGTCAGATCAAGGCGGTTTCCAATACCCGTAACATAAGTAAGCAAGATTTGAAACACAATGATGCTACGCCAGAGATTGAAGTCGATCCAGAAACTTACGAAGTAAGGGCAGATGGGGAATTGTTAACGTGTGAACCTGCTTCTTCTTTACCGATGGCTCAACGTTACTTCTTGTTTTAACACCAAGTTATCGACGTCGGGGTGAGATTCGGAATTTACTGTGCTTCAGTTTGGGATTTGGAGGTGAAAATGCAGTTATGGGTCTAGGTATATCTCCTAGCTGATTTTTTACCACCTATAAACTTTCTGTACCATCTCCCGTCGCAATTGACGATTCCCCTGAAATACTTCAAGATACATATTGGCAGAACCCTTCTCATCACTTAGCCGATAAACATACTCACCCTTGCGAAAGGAATTAATCGGATCGTTACTCTGACGCTGAACAGTAATTGACTCTCCGCCGCGCTTTGGTGCTCCAAGGTAATAGTCAGCCTCATTACCTGAACACAAACCAAACCGATAATTGGCTGTCTCACCTGCCTTAGTAAGGCGCGTACCTTGAGGACACTTGTTGTAGATACCTGTCTTTTCTAACTGAGCAAGGCGATAAAATTCTGTCTGTCCTGGGTTTCTAATGTAACCAGTCTGTTGGAGAAAAATTCGCAACTCCTTAAAGAATGAGGTGCGATCGCTCTCTTGATAAGCTTGTTGAACTGTTCGCCAGCCATCCTCACTCTGACCCAAGATATATTTACTAGCCAAGTAAGCCGCTAACATTGCCTTAGGTTCGCCACCCGTTCCTTTCGTGTAGTCCTGCCACAACTGGTAGGCATGACTATAAACTAACTGGGGATAGCTCTTTGTGACATCGCTCATCCTGCCTGCACGATACTGCCAAATTTGTGGGGGATAGGCAGAACCCGCATAGCTAGCAAAAGCATAGGCAAACGCATCATCCCAACTATTAAACTCTGGTATACCATCCCGGTTTAAATCCTTAAACCCGTAACCAGCATTGCCCCAGAAATGTTCAATGGATGTGTATTGTTTTAGAGCTGGATCGTAGCGATAAATTAAAGAAAACGTGCAGCAGTGTGCTCCGCCAGTAAATAGATCTAGAATGACTTCCGGTTCTCGATCTGCATCCAAGTCCCGCACTTGAAGGTTAGCGCGACAGCTATCGTCCTCTGTTGAAAGTGGCTGATCCAATATCGTTTGACCCTGCCGAATTATTTGTAAGCTTGGCTTAGTGAAGCAGGGTTCTCCCTCTTGAGAAGAAAATTCTGCCTGCACATTGCCAGATTTAGCCGTTTGGGTTTCAGCCATAGCAACATTGGCACAGAAGAGAGAGCCAGCACTCAATACAGCGAGGCTGACAACCCAAGCTAGTGGTAATTTACCCATGATTAAACCTCTACTGGTAGCTGCTATGAACTTTATTCTTTAAGGGGGAGTCACAATCAGCATAAATCTAAACTACAGGCTCTCATGCGATCGCACTCTTCATCTCCAGACGGCTTATAGCGATTTTCCGGCAAAACTCCCTCAATGCTCCAGTAGAACGGCTGATTGAGGAGGTCAGGAACTGACGCCCAAGACACCTGCCGATTAGGATGGATAGGGAGCATCTCACCAAAAAGAGACATCCATGAGCCAAACTGAACAAATTCTCTCCCAGTTGCCTGGGGATGTCCTTGGACGTCTTCGGGACGCAGACCAGCTTTGGCAAGCTTTGCGGGCAGATCCGAACCCGGTGCCACTGATAATTAAAGAGAGCAAAGAGCCTTTATTGACCGTGGATTGGGATGTCGTCATCTGTGGCGGCACATTAGGAATTCTAATCGGTTGTGCCTTACAAAAGCGAGGCTGGCGAGTCGCATTAATTGAGCGGGGGATTTTGCGGGGTAGGGACCAAGAGTGGAATATCTCCCGCAAAGAGTTAGATGTATTTTTAGAACTGGAGCTACTGAGTGAAGCTGAATTAGAAAAAGCGATCGCTACTGAATATAACCCAGCTCGCATCAGCTTTTTCGAGGGTCCGGATTTTTGGATACGGGACGTTCTCAACATTGGTGTTGACCCAGTCTTTCTCCTCGATACCCTGAAGTCAAAATTTCTGGCAGCAGGTGGTCAGCTGTTGGAAAAAACTGCCTTTGAGGGGGCAGCTGTTCATCCTGATGGCGTCCTCATTGATGCGGCTGGAGGCTTAAAGACGCGGTTGCTCATCGACGCAATGGGGAATTTCTCTCCGATAGTGCAGCAAGCACGGCAGGGAGAAAAACCAGAAGGCGTCTGCTTAGTCGTCGGTAGCTGCGCTCAAGGCTTTCCCAAAAATGAAACGGGTGACCTCATCGTCTCCTTCACACCGATACAGAATCAATGCCAATACTTCTGGGAGGCGTTTCCTGCACGGGATGGTAGAACAACTTACTTATTCACCTACCTGGATGCTCACCCAGAACGCCCTAGCTTAGAGTTTTTCTTCGAGGAGTATCTACGCCTCTTGCCAGAATACCAGGGCATCGAATTGTCCCAAATAGAATTTAAGCGAGTGCTATTTGGCTTCTTTCCCTCCTACCGAGACTCGCCCATCAGGATGCCTTGGAGCCGAATTTTGCCGGTGGGGGATAGCAGTGGCGGTCAGTCGCCGGTGAGTTTTGGGGGGTTTGGTTCAATGGTGCGACACCTGAAGCGTCTTACAGAAGGAATCCATGACGCCCTGGAAAGTGATGCCCTTAGCCAAAACGCGCTGGCACAACTGCAACCTTATCAGCCCAACATTGCCGTCACCTGGCTATTCCAACGGGCGATGAGTGTAGGCATCAACCAACAACTGCCTCCAAATCAAATCAACCAGCTACTCACCGGCGTCTTTCAGGCAATGGAACAACTGGGAGATGATGTACTAAGGCCATTTTTACAAGATGTTGTGCAGTTTCCAGGATTATCAAAAACGCTTTTGTTGACATCACTGACGAAACCCGGATTTGTGATACCAGTGATTCCTCAAGTTGGGCTGATAACGCTCCTAGATTGGATAGTCCATTACATTAATCTGGGTGTCTACACTGGCTTGTATTCCTTAGGGCAGCCGATCAGCTCAAGAGTGAAAACGCTGCCGCCGATACCACAATACTACTGCCGTCGTTGGCTTGAAGCATGGCGCTATGGCTCCGGGAGCGACTATTGATTTGTCATTGGGTATTGGGTATTGGGTATTGGGTTGAAAGGTTGAAAGGTTGAAAGGTTCCGAAGGAAAATTGTTAGCGTAGCCCAGGTTGAAAGGTTAAAGATTGAAGATTTGGAAAAAAAATGAAGATTGAAAGGTTAAAGGTTAAGGTTAAAAATAGTTTTATAACCTGTAACCTTCAACCTGATAACCTGTAACTCTTCACGGAATAAGACAAAAATCAGGGTTTAAATATCCTTGTGTAAATGTTATTAAAATTATGAATTTATGGAAGCGCCTGCTCAGAACTCGGCGCAAACTTAGTATCATCACAAAGTTTACCTTAGCCTTTGTTGGTCTCCTGCTGTTGATTGGTATTGTGGCCCTGAGTGGCTTTGTATCACTTAATGCTGTGCAAAGGGAGACGAAAAACGCGATTTATACTGGCATTAAGATGCAGAGCTTGGTGTTTGAAATGGATGCGGCATTAAGGAATGCCCGTCGGTTAGAAACCGACTTTTTTTTACTATGGCCGACCATCGGTTTTTCTAGGGCGAGCCAAGAATATGTTGAGAGACACCAAGACGAGATTGCAAACGTACTGGACATCAGTAGCCGCTTACAAGAGCGAATCGCCAGTCCGAATGCGAGTGCTGTACTGCGCCAGAGTACGCCGGATTTGAAGGCTTATAGGGAAATAGTTGAGCAGTATTCCAGCAATTTTCATGAAGCCGTTGGGTTAGTGAAAGATTTGGGTCTTGAAAATGTTGGAGAAATAGCGCAGCTTGAACAAAATTCAGCAAGATTAAGCGACAGTTTCCAGCTGACTGATGCCCCAGAGTTGATGGTTTACTATCTGCAAATGCAATCCTTTGAGAAAGAATATCTCTCAACACGCCAGCTGCCCAAAATGCAGTCGGTGTATGAAGCGGCGCAGCGGCTACGCAACGGCATTAGGCTCAGCTCAAAGTTAAATGCCTCACAGCGTGCTGAGACTTTAAAGTATCTGGATGCCTACGAGTCGGGTGCTAAAGAGATCGTTAAGCTTAATGAAGAAATCCTTGGCAAAATCGGCAAAAGCGGTGAGGTGGATGCCGCAGTGGTTTCTAAGAAACTACTTGAGGTAGCAAAGGCTGAAGTCGAGCGGGCAGGCTCAGCCATAGACGGGAAAATTGAATGGGCAACGGTACTGCTGGTTTCAGCGGTGTTGGTAGCGTTTCTCCTAGCTGGGGCGATCGCCAGACAGTTTGCCTTTGCCTTGAGGGCGCTGGCAGTGGAACAAGCCAAGTCGGAGCGCCTGCTGCTGAATATCTTGCCTGCACCGATTGCTCAGCAGTTGAAGGAGGAGGAGCGCACGATTGCCGACAATTTCGCAGAAGTGACTGTTATGTTTGCCGATATTGTGGGCTTTACAGAGCTTGCCTCTCAAACCCGTCCGATAGAACTAGTTGAGATCTTAAATGTGATTTTCTCAGAGTTCGACCAGTTGACGGAAGAACATGGGTTGGAAAAAATCAAGACAATTGGCGATGCCTATATGGTAGTGGGAGGCTTGCCCGTACAAAAGCCAAACCATGCAGAAGCGATCGCGGCAATGGCTCTGGATATGCAAGACAGAATTACCGAATTTTGCAAAGAGACGGGAAAAGCCTTGAGCATCCGCATTGGTATCAACACAGGACCAGTAATTGCAGGCATCATTGGCACGAAAAAGTTTATCTATGACCTTTGGGGCGATACGGTGAATATCGCCAGCCGGATGGAATCCCACGGGATTCCTGGTAGCATTCAGGTGACAGAAGCCACCTACAATCGCTTAAGAAAAGAGTATCTGTTCGAGGAGCGTGGTCCTATTCAGGTCAAGGGAAAGGGAAAGATGAACTGCTATTTGCTCAAGGGTAAAAAAAATTAGCAATAAGTTTTGTATACTGACTTTAATATTATTTCGAGCTTTAACATGACGTCCCAGACCCCCTCGATTCAATTCTTTGAAGGGATTTCTGAACAACTGAGTAATGTCAGCTTGCGCCGGAATCGGAATTCCGGAGTCCGTTCAGTATTGATGACGTTCGATTCCTTAAAGGCTTTAGAAAAATTCAACAGCTTTACAAAAGGAGCGGCTAATTCCATGATTCTAGCTGATGAAGAAGGTGCAATAAGTGTAACGCCTTCCTCAGTACAATTTTTGTTCAGTGGTCCAGAAGGCGATGAACTAAAGCGGGTGGAGTGCAAGTTTGAGATTGAGCGTGAAGACCACTGGGAACGTTTCATGCGCTTTATGAATCGCTATGCTGAAGTCAACGGTCTGGCCTACAGCGAAACGGGAAAATCTACAGGGAGTCGCACTAACTAACAGATGAAAGTCGCAATTACTGGAGCAACTGGATTTGTTGGCAGCCGTCTTGTGGAGCGCCTACAGGCACAAGGACATCAGCCACTGATCTTAACCCGGAACCGGGCATCTGCTGATCGTGCCTTCCCAACATTGGAAATCGTTGCCTACACCCCCACCGAATCAGGTTCCTGGCAACAAGCGATCGCGGGTTGTGACGCTGTGGTGCATCTAGCGGGAGAACCAATCGCCGAGAGTCGCTGGACACCTGAGCGCAAACAAGAGATTCTCAAGAGCCGTCAGCTGAGTACACAAAAAATTGTGGAAGCCATTGCCCAAGCTAACCCCAAGCCAACTGTTTTGGTCAACGCTTCAGCGATCGGCTACTACGGTACCAGCGAAACCGCTACCTTTGATGAAAGCAGTCCCTCGGGTAACGATTTTCTCGCCGAAGTTTGTCAAGCCTGGGAAGCGGAAGCTCAGAAAGTCAAAGAGGCAGGTGTCCGGCTGGTAATTCTGCGCTTAGGGATTGTCTTGGGGGATGGGGGCGCACTCGCGAAAATGACACCCCCATTTAAAGTATTTGCCGGTGGTCCTATCGGTAGTGGTCGCCAGTGGTTTTCCTGGATTCACCGGGACGACCTCGTGAACTTGATACTGGAAGCGGTTACCCGAAAAGACATCGAAGGCGTCTTCAATGCTACCGCACCCAACCCTGTCCGAATGACCGAGCTTTGTCAAACCATTGGGGAAACTCTCAATCGTCCCTCCTGGTTGCCAGTTCCCAGCTTCGCCTTGGAAGCCCTCTTGGGAGAGGGAGCCAAGGTCGTCTTGGAAGGTCAACAGGTGCTACCCAAAAGAACTACTAGCTACGGCTTTAAATATCGATATCCGACTGTGAAACAAGCACTAGCAGAAATCTTAGCCTCTAGCTGAGAACTGATACGAAGTTCAGTCTAACGTAGAATTTAACGTAGACGCGTAGCGGCTTGCCGCAGGCTACCACTCCAGGCACTCTCCCGACGCCCTCGGTAAGAGAAAGAGATAGTGATACGCTTGAATGCAACTTGCTAAAACTCGATTTTAGATTGTGGATTTTGGATTGGGGTCACTCTTTGTCTTTGGCTAAAAGTCCCGCTCTTATAGTGAGCGGAACAAATCTCAAATCGATAATAGACCTCTTGCACACAGTCTATCGAAACCAACATTCCAATCCAATTTCATCTGTGTTTATCTGTGTTCATCTGTGGTTTCAACTCCTAAAGAAAGGATTGCCTGCAAGAGGCCTAATCTAAAATCCTCAAGCCCCATCCCTCTCGTTGGGTGGGGCTAATCCAAAATCGGTTGACCGCTAACAATTACAGCGGTGGCGCAGTTATTTTGCTTTGAGCCATCAAAGTCTCCTCTCCCTCTACCTCATCTTGCACACGCTGTAGTTTAGCTCCCAACTGCCGCAGCTTCGCCTCCAGATTTTCGTAACCCCGGTCTAAATGATGTAATTTCTGAATTGTCGTTTTTCCATCAGCCGCCAGCGCCGCTAGCACCAGCGCCGCAGATGCCCGTAAGTCCGTTGCCACCACGGGAGCCCCCGATAACATTGGTACCCCTCGTATAATCGCATTGTTCCCTTTGACTCGAATATCTGCGCCCATCCGATTCAGCTCAGCAACGTGACCCAGCCGGTTTTCAAACACCGTTTCAGTGATAACGCTGTCCCCTTCGCTCAGGGTCAGCAAAGCCATGAACGGTGCTTGCATATCAGTGGGAAACCCTGGATAAGGCAAGGTTTCAATATCTGTTGCCCGTAGTCTGCCGGGAACAATCCGTAGGCAGTTAGGTTCCTCTTGAATTACCTTCGCACCAATGTCCTGTAACTTAGCAATGACAGCCGTGAGATGGCTTGGCACCACTGGTGAAAGAGTAAGTTCAGAATGGGTAATTGCCCCAGCCACTAAAAATGTCCCTGTCTCAATGCGGTCAGGAATGATCGAGTAGTCTACCGAATGTAACCTGGGAACGCCGGAAATCGTGATGGTGTTGGTGCCAGCACCACGAATCCTGGCTCCCATCGCTTTACAAAAATTCGCCAAATCTACAACTTCTGGCTCTTGAGCAGCGTTTTCAATCGTCGTTTCTCCTTCTGCAAGAGTCGCCGCCATCATTAGGGTTTCTGTGGCACCCACACTTGGGCAGTCCAGGTAAATTTTTGCCCCTTTTAAGGTTTTGCGACCACTTCCACTCACATAGGCGTGGACAATTCCATGATCAATGTGTACCTCCGCTCCCATAGCTTGCAAGCCCCGGACGTGGAGGTCTACAGGTCTAGCACCAATGGCACAGCCACCGGGTAGAGGCACGCGAGCGACTCCCAGCCGCGCCAGCAGTGGCCCTATCACAAAAAAACTGGCTCGCAACTGGCTGACCAACTCGTAGGGCGCTTTTGACTGTCCGATGTCGCGGGCGTTAATGTCCAAAGTGTCACCACTACGTTCTAGCTTGACACCCAGAGCCGAGAGGATTTGGCCCATCCGCGTAATGTCTACGAGGGAGGGGACGTTGCTTAGTCGGCAATCTTCGGGACAAAGTAAAGCTCCCGCCATAATTGCCAGGGCAGAGTTTTTGGCTCCGCTAATTTTTACGTGTCCGTGTAGAGAAGCTCTACCCCAAATCTGTAGAACTGACTTGTCTTTTTCGGGCAGAGAGTGGGTATCTTTCAGGCTCAGAGAGTGATTGATGGGTCTATCCTCCAGAATCAGCGGAATTCTTTGCATTTTTTAAAATTTGGTTTTGATTCTACCTGAAAGATTGCAAATGTCTAGATTTTTGGTCAATCTTACTGTCTCGGCAGTCTTGAATTGTATCTTGTCTCAGTTCGTATTTGTGGAGGAAATAAAATCTCCCCTCATAGGGCTGAAGGTGTATTTAGGCTGTGCTACGATAATGAGTTATGGAATCTTTCCCGCCCTATGAGGGGTACTTTAATCCAAAATCGGCAATCTAAAATCAAAAGTTGATTGACGAATGTCATCGATTGTTGGATGATGAAAGACTGCAAAGGAAACTACTGCACAAGCGGAACTGGCGGAATTGGTAGACGCGCTAGATTCAGGTTCTAGTGTTCGCAAGGACTTCCGGGTTCAAGTCCCGGGTTCCGCATTTTAGGGCTTAGAGCGTCGGGCGTCGGGCGTCGAGAACAAGAGTTAGCAAGTTCCCGCGAGAATCCCCCTCTTGAAACTCTTACCCTAGTCCCTAGTCCCAACCCCTAGCCCCTAGTTCATGCTGACGAGTACCCAGAATCCTTTGGTTAAGGAAATTAGGAAGCTGCACAAAGCAAAGGGACGCCGGGAGCAGCAACTATTTTTGTTGGAGGGGACGCATCTCTTAGAGGAAGCTTGTGCGGTAGATTACCCGTTGGTAACGCTTTGCTATACCTCAGAATGGCAGGAGCGTCATCAGCAACTTTGGCAGGAAGCGGCTCACAGGTGTCAACGAGCAGAAGTAGTAAGTCCAGAGGTGATGAAGGCGATCGCAACGACAGTTCAACCTGATGGTGTCGTTGCGACGGCGAAGCGATGCTCCACTCCTGACTCAGGTTCCCCACAAGAGTTACCCCTACTCGCTTCTGTGGGTTTGGCTCTGGAGACGGTGCAAGATCCAGGCAACCTCGGAACGATAATCCGAGCAGCAGCTGCTGCTGGTGCCGAGCGTTTATGGCTAAGTACAGACAGTGTGGATTTAGATAATCCGAAGGTGTTGCGAGCATCCGTTGGTCAGTGGTTTCGGCTCCCAGTGACCGTCAGTCCCGATTTGCAACAGGTCGTTTGCCAATCTAAGGCTCAAGGGATACAGGTAGTGGCAACGGTACCCAGTGCTACTTTGAGTTACTGGGATATAGACTTGCGCTGTCCCACCATGATTCTCCTGGGCAATGAGGCAGCGGGACTTAGGGCTGAGTTGGCGTCGTTAGCTGATCAGCAAGTGAAGATTCCTCTATCCCCGGAGGTAGAATCGTTAAATGTGGCGATCTCTGCTGCCCTAATGTTGTACGAAGCGCAACGCCAACGCCAAAACAAGGGTTGAAGGTTGGAAGGTTTAAGGCTTGGAAAATAACCGGCTCGCCCTGCAACCTGCTAACCCGCTCGCCCTTCAACTCTCCTGAGCTACTAACCTAAAGTTACAGTTACTCAGCCTTCTTCCGGCAACTGAGCATCGCCAAAAAATTCATCCAGGTCAGCAGCAGCTTCTTCCAAAACATTTAAGTCAGTCCAGCTGGATGATTCGCGATCGCCTGACCTCTGAGGCTCAGATTCAGCTGTTTGACGCTCCTGTGCCAAGATATTGTGTAGTTCGTCAAGCGACTCCATAAAAGCTCTGGAGGCAGCAATCCGCAGATTTGGCTGAGGCTCTTGCATGATGTTTGATTCCTAAAAGACTGCTTTTACTTGGAGAACAATCGGTTAAAACTTCCACGATACAACAATGTTTTTGGGGAAGATTGAATGACAAATGACCCATAGGAAATTCAAAATTTGAACTCATAACCTCAAATCTCACTTGTTGCTAGTGTCCCCTGACTGGCAGCAAATGAACAGGTGAATTCAAATAAAGACTTGCGCTCATTGATTGGTCAAGTTGAGAATAAGGAGGGCGATGCGTATGATTGAGATGGATGTGACTCAGGGATTTGATTACGATTTGGTGATAATCGGTGCCGGTGTGGGTGGGCATGGCGCTGCCTTACATGCGGTCAGCTGCGGCTTGAAAACCGCCATTATAGAAGCTTCTGAGATGGGCGGTACCTGTGTCAATCGGGGCTGCATCCCCTCTAAAGCCCTATTGGCGGCATCGGGTAGGGTGCGCGAGTTACGCAACACCCACCACCTCAAGTCGCTGGGCATTCACGTCGGAGGCGTTGAGTTTGACCGGCAAGCGATTGCTGACCACGCTAGCAATCTGGTTACCAAGATTCGCGGCGATCTAACTAATAGCCTCAAACGCTTGGGTGTTGATATTATTCAGGGTTGGGGTAGGTTAGCTGGTCAACAAAAAGTAACAGTTGCTACAGACAGTGGAGAAAAAACCCTCACGGCAAAAGATATTATTCTGTCAACTGGCTCTGTTCCCTTTGTACCTCCTGGAATTGAGGTGGACGGTAAGACGGTCTTTACGAGTGACGATGCCTTGAAACTAGACAGGATACCGGAGTGGGTGGCAATTATTGGCAGCGGTTATATTGGTCTAGAGTTTTCTGATATTTACACAGCGCTAGGCTCAGAAATCACAATGATTGAGGCGCTAGACCAATTGATGCCGACCTTTGACCCTGATATTGCTAAACTGGCGGCGCGGGTTCTGATCACTGGGCGTGACATTGAAACCCATGTGGGGGTGTGGGCAACGAAAGTGTCACCGGGTTCGCCAGTGGTGATTGAACTGACTGACCCGAAGACCAAAGAAGTGGTGGATGTCCTGGAAGTGGACGCCTGCCTCGTGGCAACGGGTCGGATTCCAGCTACAAAAAATTTAGGGCTGGATGCTGTAGGCGTCGAGACGGATCGGCGGGGCTTTATTCCTGTTGATGACACAATGGCAGTGCTATCAGCGGGTGAAATGGTGCCGCACCTATGGGCAATTGGCGATGCGACAGGTCAACTGATGCTAGCTCACGCGGCATCGGCTCAAGGCATAGTGGCAGTGGAGAATATGTGTGGGCGTCATCGTACCGTAGATTATCGCAGCATCCCGGCGGCGGCATTCACTCATCCAGAAATCAGCTATGTGGGACTGACAGAACCAGCGGCGAAGGAACTAGGTGAAAAAGAGGGGTTTGAAGTAACATCGGTACGGTCATATTTTAAGGGCAATTCAAAGGCGATCGCGGAAGGGGAGGCAGACGGTATCGCCAAGGTGATCTACCGCAAAGATACAGGCGAAGTCCTGGGAGTCCATATCCTGGGCCTACACGCCTCGGATTTGATTCACGAGGCATCAAATGCGATCGCTCTTCGGCAATCTGTCAACACCCTCGCCTATTTAGTCCATGCCCACCCCACGCTGTCAGAAGTGTTGGACGAAGCCTACAAACGAGCTGTTAGTAGTCATTAGTCCCTAGCAATGACCAATGACCAATGACCAATGACCCATGATCCATGACCAATTGATGCAAATTCGCCGACGTCCACCCAATCCAGCTGTTGACCTCAACATATTTCGCTATCAAATTGTTGTCCCAGACGCCGAACCACGCCATATTCTGGAAGAAATTGTCTGGCACAAAGAGACAGAAGTTGACCAGATGCGGGAACGTGTTCCTTTAGGGGAGTTGCTGCGTCGAGTGCAGACGGCACCAGCACCCCGTAACTTTCTTGAAGCCCTGCGTTCTGGTAAGACTCGTCCCGCCCTGATTGCAGAAGTCAAAAAGGCGTCTCCTAGTAAGGGTGTCATCCGCTGTGATTTTGACCCAGTCGCGATCGCTCAAGCCTACAGCAAAGGCGGTGCCAGTGCCATATCAGTGCTGACCGATCAAAAATTCTTTCAAGGTAGTTGGGACAACCTGGCGAAAGTGCGTGCTGCCGTAGACGAGCCATTGTTATGTAAGGATTTCATCATATATCCTTACCAAATCTATCTAGCCCGCAGCTACGGCGCGGACGCTGTTTTGCTGATTGCCGCAATTCTGTCGGATCAGGACCTCCAGTACTTTGTCAAAATTGCCAATGCTCTGTCAATGACACCCTTGATAGAAGTTCATACCCTCTCAGAGTTAGACCGTGTGTTACCTCTGGATAGCGTTACCCTAGTGGGTATTAATAATCGCAACTTGGAAAACTTTTCGGTCGATCTGCAAACGACCTGCCAAATCCTGGCAGCGCGGGGTAACCAGCTTCAGGAGCGTGGCATTCTGGTCGTCAGTGAATCAGGGCTGCATACGACGGCTGATCTAGATAAGGTGACATCTGCGGGTGCCGCCGCCGTTCTGATCGGCGAGTCATTGGTGAAACAGCCTGACCAAGCTTACGCGATCGCCCGTCTGTTTCCCAGTCAGTGACTTGTAAGCCACGAACACATTGTCAATTGCGATGACCATAACGGGATGCTGTGCGCTAAAAGCGCCCCGAAGAAGGGAGCGATCGCGCACTATGCTACGCAAACGCAAACGCAGATTCGTCCATTTGAGGTAAACCAAGTTTCATGGAGCCAATCCCCCTTCCGTCTTATGTCCACTACGAACTGCTCCTCCAACTTCTAGAGCGCCAAACTTCGTTTGCTGTCAATCAAAACCCAGCGGTTCGAGAGCAGGTTCATCAACTGATCAGTACCCTCCGCAAAGCCCTAGCCCAGCAGAGGCAACTTGAACAAACCTGTCAGAGAGCCAACTTGCCCATTGAGTACCGCTGGTCTCTCAATAGCGTCAGCTTTGAGTCAGAACACTCTCCAGATGTTTTCCCCCTGGCTCAGAAACCAGAAGTTAGTAAGTAGTAGCGATTCAGTTTTTTTGTCAACGAATTGACAATCCCACGTCAGGGAGAGCGCGTGGGATGCACCCGCTTTCACTCCGGAGCCTAAACACTTTTGTGGCGTTAGTCGAAGCATGGCGAGAGGAGTTATGCGATCCTAAATAATGCCAAGCGAGAAGTATAGAGGACAATATAAATGGACAATAAGCTCATGCTGATGATTCCTGGTCCAACGCCGGTACCGGAACAAGTGTTACTTGCTCTCTCCAAGCACCCCATCGGCCACCGTAGCGGCGAATTTAGCCAGATCATGGCAGAGGTGACCCAACACCTCAAATGGATTCATCAAACCGAGAATGATGTCTTGACTTTAACAGTTAGTGGCACGGGGGCGATGGAGGCTGGTATTATTAACTTCCTGAGTCCAGGCGATCGCGTCTTGGTAGGATGTAATGGGAAATTTGGCGATCGCTGGGCGGATATGAGTGCCGCTTTTGGTCTTGAGGTCGAGAAAATTACGGCGGATTGGGGTCAACCCCTAGACACCGAGAAGTTCAGGGAAAAGCTCGTTGCCGACACCGAAAAAAAAATCAAAGCCGTAATTGTCACCCACTCCGAGACCTCTACAGGCGTCCTCAATGACCTGGAAAGCATTAATCGTTACGTCAAAGACCACGGTGACGCACTGATTATCGTTGACGCCGTTACTAGCCTGGGGGCGGTCAATCTGCCGGTGGATGCCTGGGGTATTGATGTCGTTGCGTCTGGTTCCCAAAAGGGTTATATGATTCCCCCTGGACTGGGGTTTGTGACTGTCAGTCCCAAAGCTTGGGAAGCCTATAAAAAAGCAAAACTACCACGCTTCTACCTGGATTTGGGTTTGTATAGCAAAGCTGCTGCGAAAAATACCAATCCCTTCACCCCACCAGTCAACTTAGTAGTGGCGCTGCAAGCGGCGCTACGCATGATGAAAGCGGAAGGTTTAGAATCGATCTTCGCACGTCACCAGCGTCTGATGAAGGCGACTCGCGAGGCTGTCAAAGCGCTCTCTTTACCCCTGCTTGCCCCCGATGATGCTGCTAGTCCTGCGATTACTGCTGTGGCACCAGTGTCCGTTGAGTCAGAACAAATCCGTGCCGTGATGAAAAAGCGCTTCGATATTGCTCTGGCTGGCGGACAAGACCACTTGAAAGGTAAAATTTTCCGCATTGGTCACCTCGGCTTTGTCAGCGATCGCGATATCCTCGCCGCCATCGGTTCTCTTGAAGCTACTCTGCGTGAGTTGGGATACGAATCGATGACGCCGGGAGCTGGTGTTGCGGCTGCTGCAAGGGTTTTGGTTCAATCTTAGGATTGAAGGTTTTCAACTGTTGAAGGTTGGAAGGTTGGAAAGTTGAAAGTTCATATCAGTTTTCTCGCCCTGCAACCTGCAACCTGCTAACAAAAAAGAGCGAGTCGCTCATCGACCCGCTCTTTTTTGTCTTTGGATACATTGAAAAGGGAAACACAATATAGGAATTTGCCTAGGGTCAGATTAACCCAAAGGCGTAAGCGCTTGGACATTAGTTGTCTGCTCCTCGCCAAGTTATCCAGTCTTAGACTGTTTCAAGCCAGTCATAAATTTGATCTAATTGCTTCAGGGTCACTAACCCGTACTGCCAGAGGATCATCGGTAAAGGTCCTGGATCTTGTTCCCTGCGCCGTTGCGCGATCGCAATTGAATCTGTGGAAATCGCTAAATCTTCTTGAAGAAAGCGAAGAAATCTAGAATAGGTTGCAGGTGCCATTGTTGCGTTCACCTCCTCTTGTCGGCTCTATTTTGGAATTAGTGACCTGCGTCCTTGAGCTACTAGTAGACAGTATTCAATCTGTCTACTGCTCGCGGGTCCCTCTGTTATATCTTGAGGGTTATAACTGTTCCTACCTGTGTCTGAAATCACTCTCAATCTGAGATTTTTATCAACTGAGTCTGCCTTCCACATTTGTTGCCAGTACAGGCTTTCCGTGCTTGAGGTATCGTAGCTAGAGCTTCCCGACCTACTGAGGCGGGAAACCAAGCTTTGCTCAACCGGCTACAGAGACCAAAACTTGACAGTTTCAAGCAAACCCTGCTTAATTTCTTTTACGAAGAGCGCTTTAATCAAAGCCCTCTGTAAAGTGAAAGATACAAGGGCGCGTTCTACGCTATTAGTTACACCAACCTCACACCATAGATTGGCGGTTTGCCGCCAAAGGTAACTAGCGTAACGTCCTCGTATTGTTTTTGGGCATTATAACCCAATCCCAATCAGGCAGTTAAGGATTAAGAATATCTTAATTTTTGACCTTTCTACTCTGCCTAAGGAAAGAGTAACTTAGTTTTGCTACGAAATGATAAAGTTTTGAATGAAATTTTCAATAATTTTAATAAGATTTTATGAAGGAGAGTCGGCAGGGGGAGTTGTCTTCCCATCTACGAACTTGACAATCACCTGATCGCCTACTTTGAGTCCCAGTTCAGCTGCCCGTCCCCCTCGAATTTCAATCACTTGGTCAATTAGCACCTCTACCTGTGGACCGTAGGTAGGGCAGGGAGTTGTGGTACAGGGTGGTACATTCGCCGCGATCGCTTTCACTTCTCCATCCCGTATAAAAACCATATCGAGCGGGATTATCGTATTCTTCATCCAAAAACTGACGGGTTGTGGCGGATCGAAGGAAAACAACATCCCTCTGTCAGGTGCCAGAGATGTTCGATACATCAACCCCATTGCCCGTTCTTGGGGCGTTCGTGCCACTTCCAGCATTATCCTCTGACCCGCCATCTGGGCCTGAGCAGAAATTGGTAGCATTTGACCTGAGTTAGTGGGTGAGGATGAGACTACTGGGGGAGCTGGCAGCTGTTCACCAGACTTCAAAGGCGTCCCCTCGACTTTAGCTGGTACCGATGCCGCACAGCCTATCAGCAAAATACTCAGCGTTATTCCCAATAAACGGATTTGACTTTTCATAACTGATGCTTTATTTGTTGTGCCAACGTGAATTCGTGGCTCCCAGGAATTTTACTCAAAACTCAAAACTCAAAAGTGACATCTCCCACACTTCCCTAGCCGGTAAGTGTGGGCTTCTCAACTGACGCTGAGACATTCCTGGTTCTTCTTCCGCCCTTACGGGAGGAAGGTTTCGCCTCTGACCTAGACGGAGTTCCCCCCGTCCCCGGCAGACCGACTGCAACAGGCTCTTTCGTTTCGCCAGAGTCCCTGGCTACTAATTGCTCTAGACCACGCAGTCGAATTACTTCAGCTGATGCGTGGTCACGATGCGTCTCATAACCACATTCACTACACTTATGGATGCGTTCGGATAATTCTTTCTTACCTGTATGCGTTCCACATTTAGGGCAAGTTTGAGATGTGCCTTTGTGGTCAACTTGAGCAAAATAGACATCTCGCTTGAAACATACCTGCTTGAGGATATTCCGAAACGCTCCAAATCCAGCATCAAGGGTATGTTTGCACAGCATCCCTTTGCCCATGATCCGAAAATCGATATCCTCAACAAATACCATTCCAGCTTGGTCACACAGATGATGAGCCGTCTTATAGTGAAACAGCTTACGAGTGTTAGTGATGTGGTTATGATGCTTGGCAACCTTGATTCGAGCTTTTTCGTAGTTCTTAGACCGTTTTTTCTTCCTAGATAATCTGCGTTGTAGCACTTTAAGCCGACTTTGCTTATACCCAAAGAATCGCGGTCTACCGATGAATTTTCTATCTGAGGTTGTCAAGAATTTCTCTAATCCTAAGTCAATGCCGATGGCATGATCGTGTGGTTGAGGTTCTGGAATTGAGGCATCTGACTCAATGGTGATTACCGCTTCCCAGCTTGCAGCTCTTCTGACTATTCTTACTTGCTTGATAGCAAAACCGTCTGGGATGGGTCGATGAAAGTTAACAGGAATAGAGCCGATTTTAGGAAGATAAATCTGCCACCCAGTCAGGCAATTGGCTTTTACCTGGGGGAAAAGCATGGACTTGAATTGTCCAAATTTCTTGAACCTAGGGAAGCCATAGCCTCGACTCAAAAAGAAATTCCAGGCATCATGAAGCCGTCTAATTGTTGTTTGCAACACCTGAGACGGTACGTCTGACAACCTAGGATATTCTTTCTTGGCTTTGGGAAGAGCATTCTGCTGTTTGTAATATCCCGGAAAAGGGGCATCAGCAGGAATAATGTACTCTTTTTCTAATGAGCAATAATCCAAACTACACTTCCGAGAATTTACCCAGTCCTTAATTTCCCGCAGGCCATAGTTATATGCCGAGCGGCAAATTTCCAGCCACTCAAGAAGTGTTTGCTCGGCTTTTGTGTCTGGATAAATTCGGTAGCAGTAATTCAGGATTATACTCATACGAGTATTTTAACAGGGAATAGCTCAATTCTAAATTGTCAATTTACGGCACATTTAGTACCTTAATTGACCGGGGAATGTCCATGTATCCCAACGCCTCCCTATCGGGTAGGACGTGGAACTTATTGCCTCCCCCGAACCCCCACCATCAGTTAAAATTGAAAACTCAAAACTCAAAACTATTAACCTCTAAACCTCCCGCAACACGTAACCAACGCCTCGCACTGTCTGAATCAAGCGCTTTTCGCCCTCATCTTCAATCTTGAGGCGTAAATAGCGAATATAGACTTCAATTACATTTGACTCTCCCATAAAGTCGTAACCCCAAACATTTTCCAGAATTTGTTCGCGGGTTAATACTTCGCGAGGGTGCGTCATCAAATACTTGAGGAGTTCAAACTCCTTCATTGTCAGATCAATCGTCCGTCCACCGCGCATTGCTCGGCGCGTCGTCAAGTCTAAAGTAAGTTCCCCAAACCTTAGCTGTTCTGTAACGCCTGTTTCCGGCTCTAGATAAAGGCGCACCATTTGCAAAAATGGTTCGGTGCGATAGGGTTTCAGGAAATAATCATCGGCTCCCGACTCTAGACAAGCCACTCGATCCTCAACCGTGTCACGAGCCATAAGCAGGAGTACTGGTACACGAGAGCCTGTAGATCTGAGCTGATTGCACAACCTTAACCCTGATTCTCCTGAGAGCGCTCTATCTACAACCACCATTGCAGGCTGGAGTTCACAGGCTTGATGCCAACCGCTGCTTGCATCAGGGGCAACGACAGTATGATATCCTGCTTCTCTCAAATCCAGACTCAGTCGTTCAGCAAAGGTTTCGTCTGTTTCTACGAGTAAGACACAGGGATTACGGTCAAGGGTAACGGAGTGCATAGGCAGAGCTTGTGTATTACAAGCTGGGTATTATACCTGAATTCTTTACCCTGTTGTAGCACGTCTTGGTCATTGGTCGTTTGATTGTACGCTTAACTGAGCTGCCTGCGAAATTGATTGACACTGACGGATAACAGGATGATGGCAAAGAGCAAAAGTGCGATCGCATGCGGCCAAAGCACCTCCAAGCCTACCCCTTTCAGCAGCATTCCCCGCACGATCGCTACATAATGACGTAGAGGATTGAGTAGCGATAAGTACTGGAATAAAATGGGCATCGTTTCGATGGGTGCGATCGCACCCGAAAGTTGGATAAAGCGATCGCGTAAACTCCAGGTACGATAAAAAGCGATTCTTTCCGCCCTGGATTGAACCTCACTCTTTCTTACCAGCTTTGAGGTGACGGCTCCTTGTTCTACCAATTTAGCGAAGCGATCTGATTTAATTAACTGATTAATCAACTAAAAAAAAGACCAATCTCAAGCTTGGTTATCAGCATCTGAGGCGGAGATTTCCATCCCCCGCAAGAAAACCTCAACAGCCGTTTTCACCATTGTTTCGGGCTTTAGAGTTTGTGCGTCCCGTTGCGGAAAAAATTCGCGGGTGATTACGAAAGCGACTAAAGAACCGATAAAACAGCGTGCTGCCGCTCCTGGGTCCATCCGCCGCAGTATACCCACGTCCATTTGCTTCTCCAAATAACCAGTTAAGAAGGCAAAATTGCGAAGTGGACCAATGGTATTGATCATTTCGGCAACAATGGGACGCCGAATGGCTTCACCCAGTACCAGCTTGACTAATGCGATGGAGGTAGGATTATCTACTACTTTGAGAAACGTGCTGGCAAAGAGAGTGAGTACCTCGTGGGGGGGTAGTGTCATCATCTCCTCACTATGGTTGAGCAACTGTAGCATCGGCATACGCTGCTCAAGAACCTGCCGAAACAGGTCACTTTTATCTTTGAAGTAGTGATAAATCAAGCCGGGTGAGCCAATTTCAGAGGCAACGGCAATATCCTTGTTGGTTGCCTTCTCAAAGCCCTTGCTAGCAAAGACTTGCAAGGCTCCATCAATAATTTGCTGTCGCCGACTCTCAAAGTCTTGCTCATCCCGTGGAGGCATGACCGACCTGCTTTGTTGATTGATTGGTTAATGAAAAACCTAACACGTCACTCGTCCTGGTCAATGTCTTTAATAAAATTTTTAACAATTGTTCCGAGAAGTGCCCACGGTTCTAAGCTCTACTTTATCCATCCAAGTGGGGTCACTCCGATTATTCCTCAAAAGAGCAGTGACGACTTTCCATCTGTGTTCATCTGTGTTTATCTGTCGTTCCACATCATATATCCACTTTTCGGATAAGTTCTAAAGCTTCGGGATGAGACTCGCTAATCTAAACGTTAACACTAACGCGATCGCACTGTGGTAGTATTGGGAGCCTGAGTTACCCTAACAACAACAAAATTGTTCGATTAATCTAATCGCTAGCGCTCTC
>CBDTXL010000043.1:0-23278 GCA_965364435.1 uncultured bacterium | reverse complement strand
TGAATGTGGCGTCTCGGATGGAATCACAAGGAGTAGCAGGAAGTATTCAAGTCACCACTGCCACTTACAATCTCTTGAAGGACAAGTATGTCTTTGAAAAACGGGATGCGATCGCGGTCAAGGGTAAAGGGGAAATGATTACCTATTGGCTTACAGGGAGAAAGGTTTTTGAATCTGTTGGATCATGGGTGTGACTAGAATATACGGCTGGGGCACTCGACTTTGTGAACCCCTCAGCTTCCTAAAGTCAATACTCCTGACGACATATCCACCACCAAGCACCGAGTTTTCAGCCACTGACGACCTAGTAAAATTTCTGTAAGTCCTGCACCAGCATGAACAGGAATATCAAATTCTTGTCCATCTATCCTTACCTTTCCTAAATAGATATTAAACCCTACATCTCCCTGTGCTGTTCGCATAGGTTCGCTAGTAATATAAAGCCAACCCAGTGCCTCTAAATCCTGCTTATTAATTGCTAGCCACTCTGAGAACCCCGTATCTAGCATGGCATTGACTTCGAGTTCTAATCCTTCATCTGTAATTAAGTCAATTGCAAAAAGTAACTCGTCATCATCGCCCAACTCGCCTTGAATCATATTGTTCCAGAAAGTCCTTTTTCATTAATTTGGAACAAAAATGTCTTACTATTCGGGTAAGTCTGACGAACTTTATGTAAAATCGCTATTTTATCGCTATCAACAATGTAGTTCCCACTATCTGGCTCAATTACAATATACGAATTGTAGTGAGTTTTGATTAGCTCAGGCTGTAATCGGTCAAAAATCAGCTGGCAGCGCTGATACAATGCTTCTGTTTCAGCTTTCCACTGGGCTATCTTTTGTGGAGACCACTGAATATGGGGGAATAATCTTCCCCGACGCCGTTTGCGGGTGGATTTTGCTTCTGTCATTGTTGGTTCTCCGTTTGCACTAAGAGTTTCTATTGTATAAGCAGGGTTGAGTTTAGAGCGAGCGCATTCTCTCTGGTTATCAGCGCGTTAGCGAAGCGAAGCCGTTAGGCTTATCGCTTGCTTCGTAAGCTCTACTCTGGTTAATTAACCAAAGTTGCACTTTCGGTCAGAACAAACTCAGCGCGATCGCATTTGTGGAGCTGTTTAATTGGAGTTTTTGCTGCTGCTTGATTTTATGCAACTGTGAGTTCATAATGCAAAACTAAAAGCTCATATTCTCTTAAAGTAGCCATTGCATATTCACGCCCTTGCGTGTCAGCAAATTCTACTAAATACTGACTGTCTTCTGCTCCTTCGTACACTTCAACAACGGTTCCAACTTGTCCTGGTGGTAAGTTTTGGATAGATGTGTAATCGGGTTCTACTAAAGTCAATCGCTCAATTAGAACTGGGTTGATGATGGCTACGGTATCAAACAGTTTAATTTTTTCCATTTCACTTAATAAAGACAGAAACTAAGCGAGGATTGGGATTTGTTGATGTAATTTCCCAGAGTGTTCGGAGTTGAACCTTTTGGGGGCCTAATATAGTCCAATCTACTTTAAACAGTTGACCGAATGGAGTGGTATCTTGTTGGACAACTTCACCTTCAACTGCTGCTGTTTGAATAAGCTCTCGCAAGGTATCGGCATTTTCAATCGTGATTCCCAGCACCGACGCGAAGACTCTGGCTTTATGCTTGCCGCTAGGATGCTCTGGATTCAAGCTGTAACCAATAAGCTTTTGCATGGGAATCTCTGCTCGCTCGCCGTTGGGTAATTTCATGCTAGACCAGTAGGCTTTGACAGGATAGAGATTGTATCAGGCGATCGCCTATTCTGTATGTAGCGCGATCGCATATCCTGTGCGTAGCGCGATCGCGCTTTTCTAGTGTTTGATGGGAAGGTACGATCGCATTTGTGCGTGAGTAGCATGTGCGATCGCATCCTCTCTGGTTGTCAGCGCGTTAGCGAAGCGAAGCCGTTAGGCTTATCGCATTTGTGTCAGTCGTAGAAAAAACAGCGATCGCCTTCCAAAATCATCATGACTCAAGGGCGATCGCATCTTGTTCATTGGGTTGGCAGCCCTTCTATAGGCTATGTGCTTTGATTTTCTCCATCAGTCTTTTCTCCATCCGTCTTATTGTTGGGGGTTTCATCAGTAGAGTCTTTAGTTGAGTTTTCAGTAGAGTCTTCAACAGTGCCGCTCTTAGGGCTAAGGTCTTCTGACAGATCGGCTACTTTTAATAAGTGTCTAAGCAAACCAACCTTTAATGATTTATTGCCGTGAATGGGTACAGATAGCCGTTCTGGAACTCCCGGCTTACCGTAAATGTGATGACTACCTTGAATTCGCAATAGTATCCATCCATTTTGCTCTAGGACTTTTGCTAACTCTTTCCCAGAGACGGATTTCATACGGCAATTTCTAGAATTCGGTCTTTGTCACTCATTTTCACCGATTCCACATCGACTGATAAACAGCCTTCAATAGCTTCGTAGAGATTTTGGAGAAGCTCCTCAAAGGTGTCTCCCTGAGTGGCACAACCGGGAATTGCCGGGACTTCTGCCCAGTATCCCCCTTCTTCTGCTTCATGAACGATCACTTTGATTTTCATCGGTTGATTCTGTTGATAAGCGGGTTAACATCCTATACAACTAAGGGATGCTCATATTGGTTAAGCAATTCCTTAATTATACATTGGTCTGTGGTACGAATTCCTACTTCTAAGACGGGACTGCGATCGCCTGAAGTAAGGAAATTATGGGTTGTCACCATAGCAAATGAGCGATCGCACAGCTATGGAGTCGATAAGTGCCCCTTCAGTGAACTCCAGTTCTCGCAGGAGCTTAAATACCGATTGATTCTTTTCTAAGTCTTTTAAGAGAGTAGAGACTTCATCAAAAGATAATAATCTTTGTTCAACACCTAACGCTAGAGATATGAGTATCTTGTCTTTTTTATCTCTATCTTTTCGCGTCTGCTCAAATTTCTTCACTTGTGCATACTTTGATTCGGCTATTTTACAATAGATACCAATCTCACAAGTCTTGTCAAACGACAATGACTTCAGTCATTACCAGACCTTCATCCTTGCTGGGCAGTATCAGAATTGAAAAAGTAGACAATTTCAATCTGTTCAAATTTAATGAGCAAATCCAAGCTCGGATGGAGGAACTTCTGGAGCGTAAAAAGGCTGATTCGCTGACCCCAGAAGAAGTTATCGAACTGGAGGCAATTGGAGAGCTAGACCGAATTTTCACCCACATCAATGCCATGCTGGTAGCTCAGGCATGACCATTGATAACATTCAGACCCAGCACAATCGCAACAATTCAGCTAAGGCGACTGACCACCTGATTCACACGCGGTCTACCAAAGCGTTCCCAAGCACTACCCCCGCGTAGAAATAGCTCCATCCAACGCACAGGTTCTCCACCCTGAACTGTAGACCAACCAGAACTTCCCGGTGCAAAAGCCAGAGTCCCCTCCGGTACATCAAAACTACCGTCCGAGTACACCGCATCACTTACCACATCCCCAATCCGAATCACTATCTTGCTTTGTGCTTCCAGATTCACAGTCGAGGCGGGAATTGTCGTTTTGATATTACCGTAACCATCAATCCAGGCAACTCGGTCAGTCGGAGGGTCAGGGATTTGTTCAGGCTTCAACGCTTCTCCTACCACACTAAAGTCACCCTTGGCAATAGCCGCCGCAGCACCGGGAAACACATCTCGCGATCGGAACTGCGACCCTCCTCTGGAAACATTAACAATGTGCAGGGCTTTTGCCTCGCTCTTGATAAAAGAAAGCGTATAACCCGCGTTGACACCGACCACTTTCACCCCATTAGGCAACAAGGCATAAGTCAGTCCCTCCCCTTCATTATCCGGTCTAGGTTCTTTATCATCCCGACGAGGAGCGCAATTGTGATAAATTAAGCGTTCTTCAGGACCAGGGTTGAGTCCGAGTTGAGCAATCCAGAAACCAGTCGCCAAAGTGCTAAAAGGCGGCACTGAGAGTACGTTAATTTGTGAGGAAGGCAAAGCCATCAATAGACGCTGTGTGACCTCAGCAAAAGCTGGGTCGCCTGTACCGTAGTCAGCGATTAGGCAGATAAACATAGCAGGTTGCTGATTTTGTGGCAAACAAAGACGGTAGAGAAGCCTTACCCCCTCTACCGTTTACTGTAAGTGATAGTTGTTCCTTCGGGTCTGATTACTCAGCCGCTTGAGGCAAAAGCTCCCGCTTTTCCCCTTGCAGAACCGTCACCGTTCCACTATCATCGACATCCACGAGCGCAGTGTCTCCATCCTTGATGCTTCCACCGAGGATTTGCTCAGCCAGAACATCTTCCAAGAGACGCATGATTGCCCGACGCAGGGGTCTGGCACCATAAGCGGGGTTGTAGCCTTCTGACACCAGGCGATCCTTGAAGCGTTCGGTGACTTCCAAGGTGATTCCCTGCTCCTTCAGGCGACCAAAGACCTCCTTGAGCATGATGTCGGCGATTTCCTTCACCTCCTCCTTGTTCAGCTGACGGAAGACGATGATTTCATCGAGACGATTGAGGAACTCTGGGCGGAAGTACTGCTTCAGTTCTTCGTTAACCAGATTACGGATGCGGTTGTACTGGGACTCGGCTTGATTTTCACTGAACTCGAAGCCAAGACCACCGCCACCCTTCTCGATGACCTTAGAACCGATATTCGAGGTCATGATCAAGAGGGTGTTCTTGAAGTCCACTGTCCGACCCTTGGCATCCGTTAGACGCCCGTCTTCCAAAATTTGCAGCAGCATATTGAAGACATCGGGGTGAGCTTTTTCGATTTCATCGAATAGCACCACGGTGTAAGGACGACGCCGAACCGCTTCTGTCAGCTGCCCGCCTTCGTTGTAGCCTACATATCCCGGAGGCGAACCAATCAGCTTAGAAACTGTATGGCGCTCCATGTATTCCGACATATCCAGACGAATCATCGCATCTTCTGAGCCGAAGAAGTAAGACGCCAAGGACTTCGCCAGTTCCGTCTTACCAACGCCGGTAGGACCAGAGAAGATGAAGCTAGCAATCGGACGGTTAGGATTCTTTAAGCCCACTCGTGCGCGACGAATCGCCCGCGAGACTGCCTTAACCGCATCCTCTTGACCAATGAGACGCTGATGCAGGGTGTCTTCCATGTGCAGCAGCTTCTCGGACTCGGACTCGGTAAGCTTGTTCACGGGGACACCTGTCCAGGAGGCAACAATTTGGGCGATGTCTTCCTCATCAACAACGGGGGAGGCATCATCGCTGCTACCGTCTGTCTTTTTACTTTGTGCGATCGCGCGAATTTGTGACTTGATTTCCATTTCGCGATCGCGCAGTTCCCCAGCCTTGTCAAAGTCCTGAGAACGGACGGCATCGTCCTTATCTTTGAGGACTTGACGCAGTTCCTTATCCAACTCCTTCGCCGCTGGTGGTAGCTGAGAGTTAATCAGGCGGACGCGGCTTCCTGCTTCATCCACCAAGTCAATTGCCTTATCTGGCAAGTAACGGTCAGAGATGTAACGATCTGAAAGCTTCGCCGCTGCTTCCAGTGCCTCATCCAAGATTTTGAGCTTATGGTGTTGCTCGTAGCGCTCCCGCAAACCATAGAGAATCTCAATCGTCTCTTCCACCGTGGGTTCACCGACCATCACGGGTTGGAAACGACGCTCCAGGGCTGCATCCCGTTCAATATGCTTGCGGTACTCATCTAGCGTAGTTGCACCAATGCACTGCAATTCACCTCTAGCGAGAGCGGGTTTAAGAATATTAGCAGCATCAATCGCACCTTCAGCCGCACCCGCACCAATCAAGGTATGAACCTCGTCAATCACCAGGATGACATTCCCCGCCTGACGAATCTCATCCATGATTTTCTTCAAGCGCTCTTCAAACTCACCCCGATACTTGGTACCAGCAACGAGTAAACCAATATCCAGAGTAACAACGCGCTTTTCTTCTAAGATGTCCGGGACATCATTATTGGCAATCCGCTGCGCTAACCCTTCTGCTATAGCCGTCTTACCCACCCCAGGTTCTCCAATCAACACTGGGTTGTTCTTCGTGCGGCGTCCCAAAATCTGGATTACCCGTTCAATTTCCTTGGCGCGTCCCACCACTGGGTCAAGCTTGCCCTCACCTGCCATAACCGTCAGGTTAGAGCCAAATTCATCGAGTGTCGGAGTCTTCGTGCGACCCTGAGACGCGCCACTCGTGACTTCGGCTGTCTCACCGAGCATCCGAATCACTTGGGTTCTAACCTTAGAAAGGTCTACTCCCAGGTTTTCCAAAACTCTAGCAGCGACCCCTTCTCCTTCCCGGATTAAACCAAGTAGCAGATGTTCCGTGCCGATGTAGTTATGCCCCAACTGGCGAGCTTCTTCTAGGGATAGCTCTAGAACACGCTTCGCTCTGGGGGTAAACGGAATTTCTACCGCAACGAAGCCGGAACCCCTACCAATGATCTTCTCTACTTCGATCCGGGCATCTTTGAGATTGACACCCATCGACTTGAGGACTTTGGCAGCGACGCCAGTTCCTTCTCCAATCAGACCCAGGAGGATTTGCTCCGTGCCTACAAAGTTGTGCCCCAGGCGACGTGCCTCTTCCTGGGCCAGCATGATCACCTTTATGGCTTTTTCTGTAAAGCGTTCAAACATTGGCGTATTTCCATCACCTGTTGCGTGCCCGTGTACGCTGATTTTAGCATAGGGGATTTCGCCGACTGTCTATTTGACGACAGCCGGTGGCACCGATATTGGTCTGGATTTCCCTACCTATTGAGTGGGGATCTTGGGAATACGGCTTTTACTGTTAAGGTTTCGTTAACCACTTGGGGATTGATCGAATGGCTTGCTGGTAAGAATTTGAGCCTCCCAAGAGTCAGACAACTGCCAGCCCCACAAGGGGAGTTGACGCTTTACTTGCTGGTAACAATTGGTAAGAATTTCCTCAAATTCCAGCGTTTGTAAACCACCACGCCAGAGAATCAGGGCATCTTCACCTGTGTCTTTGTAATAGCATCGGCGTCGTCCAGCTTCGGTGAAGCCAAACTTTTGGTAAAGAGATAGTGCTGCTTGATTAGATGGCTTTACCTCCAGGGTTGCCCACTCCAACTGACGCCTTTTGGCATCCCGCAGCAAGGCATACAACAGGAATTTTCCCAGCCCCTGATGCTGGTAATCCGGATGCACCGCAAGAATCGTGATATGCGCCTCCTCCAAAATTGCCCAAAAACAACCTAATCCCACAAGAGAGTTTTTAGTAGTCGCGGGGGATTGACAATCCGCCCCTTTAGAGCTTTGAGTTAAGACTTCGGAGGACCGACTTGGTAATCCGGAATCTCTCAACCCTCGACCCGCTTCTAAAATTAGCAATTGACTGCTATGGCTCTCTAACTCTCGCTCGTAACCCGTCCGCGTCCATAGTCCACCAAAGCACAGCTGGTCTAGTTCCACGGCTGCATTTAGCTGATCTGCTGTTAGCGGCTTAAGTTCTAAGAAAGTCACAGCCCTCAATTGTACACTGATTAACGAGACGCTCTCTTGTGCCCTCAAACGACGCCCCCTTGTACAACCCCCCGCAGGAGGAAGAAGGGGGGCAACTGCCTGCACAAGCTAACCAAGGACAATAATTACATTATGCGATCGACTTACCCCGCTGGGGTGCAAAACTCTGGATGTCAGTATCTCCCCTCACCCACTGATTCTCTGTGGGATCGCTCACCCAATCAGGAACTGCTACCGCTGTCAGCAAAAGTCAATAGCCATGACTGTTTAGAGATTGGTGGCTGTGATGTCAAGACGTTAGTGCAGCAATTTGGTTCTCCCCTCTACATCTTGGACGAGGTGACCCTACGAGCGGCTTGCCGTCAGTACCGGGATGGCTTTGCTCGCTACTACAAGGGTGAATCCCTGGTACTCTACGCTTCTAAAGCCTGGAATTGTCTGGCTGTTTGTGCGATCGCTAGATCAGAAGGCTTGGGTATAGATGTTGTGTCTGGGGGTGAACTTTACACCGCTCTCTCTGCGGGCGTCAGTGCTGACAAACTCTATCTCCACGGCAATAACAAATCCCTGGCTGAACTTGAGCTAGCGATTGAAAGTGGCTGCACGATTGTCGTCGATAATTGGCTGGAGTTAAAAACCTTGGCTTCTTGGGCAGGAGGTAAGGGGCAAGAAGAAACCCTCTCGCCTGCCGAAGGCATTCGGATTATGCTACGGCTGACCCCAGGGATCGAGTGCCACACCCACGAGTACATTCGCACGGGCCACCTGGACAGTAAATTTGGCTTTGATCCCAACTCGTTAGACGAGGTCTTTGCCTTTGTAAGCCAACACCCAACTCTCAACTGCATCGGTCTACACGCCCACATTGGCTCTCAGATTTTTGAGAGTCAACCCCACAAAGACCTTGCGGGTGTGTTAGTGGATTGTATGATTAAAGCCTCTGGCTACGATTTGTCGATTCAAGAACTGAATGTCGGGGGCGGCTTGGGTATTCGTTATACAGAAGCGGATGATCCCCCAAGTATTGACGCATGGGTGAAGGGAGTCTGTGAAGCGATCGCCTTCGCCTGTGAAGAGCAGCAACTGGCTCTACCCAAGCTGCTGTCCGAACCAGGGCGATCGCTAATTGGTTCAGCCTGTGTTACCGCCTACACCCTGGGTAGTCGTAAGGTAATTCCAGGAATGCGGACTTACCTGGCAGTGGATGGGGGGATGTCGGATAATCCTCGCCCGATTACTTACCAATCCGTTTATCGAGCTGTTGTCGCTAACCGGATGTCAGCCCCCCTCACAGAAACAGTCACCATTGCTGGTAAACACTGCGAATCGGGAGACATCCTCATCAAAGAAGCGACCCTACCTCAAACTGAGCCGGGAGATATCTTTGTTGTTATGGGCACCGGTGCCTACAATTACAGCATGGCTTCTAATTACAATCGGCTGCCCCGACCGGCAGCTGTATTAGTTAAGGAGGGAGAAGCAGACCTGATTTTGCAGCGGGAAACCTACCAGGACTTAATTCGGCACGATCGTTTGCCAAAACGACTCACTGAAAGCGATTAGCTTTTAAAGTGACAACCATTTGGGCAAGGCTAGTGAAATCCTGGTATGTTGTCCTTTGTCCGCAAGCGAATGGTCAATAGCGAACAGCTAACAACTCATTGCTTTCTCCAGCTAAAATCAAGCCAAAGTCAAGCAACCTCATAGCGAAGTTTATTAAAGTTCAATGCCTCCGTCGGGTTCTGTTCCTGACCCTGGCTGGGCTCCGTCCTTGTTGCTTCACAGCATCGATGTCGGATTGGTTCTGGCCCTCACCTATATGGTGCTCCTGATCATAGGGGAGCGCCGAACTTTGTGGATGGTTCGGGGGTTGATTGTCCTGATGTTAGCCGCCGCAGTGAGTAATCGACTGGGGCTGACGCTGTTGAGTTTTGTGCTGGAAAAATTGGTGGTTGGCTCAGCTGTGGCGATGGCTGTTATCTTCCAGTCAGAGTTCCGCCGGTTTCTTGAACAGATAGGGCGGGGAGAATTTGTGCAGTTGTTTCAAGTGCAACGACGCCCAATCCCCAAACCCGACAGTGTCATTGATGAAATTGTGGACGCTGTCAAAGAATTGTCGCAAAATCGGATCGGCGCTCTGATGATTATGGAAACGAGTGGTCCGATTGATGAGCGAGATGTTTCTGTACCGGGTGTTCAGCTCAATGCCGAAGTTTCTAAAGAACTGCTGCAAACCATCTTCCAGACGACGACGTTGTTGCATGATGGAGCTGTGCTGATTCGTGGCTCTCGCATCGCTGCTGCTGGTGTGATTTTGCCTCTTTCTGAGCGTACAGCGTCGCGGCAGCTAGGTACCCGCCATCGGGCAGCGATGGGAATTACGGAGCGTGTCGAAAATTGCCTTTGTATTGTTGTATCAGAAGAGACGGGTTCAATTTCGTTGGCGGAAAGAGGAAAACTGAACCGACCCTTAACTAGCAATAAACTGAAAGAATTGCTAGAAGCTCGATTTTCGACCGCTGTTGACCGAGAGGCAGTTGCCCCAGATTTACGCAGTTTAGGTCGCAAAATAAAGTCTAAGGGACGGGCACTGGTTTCGCGTCTCCTCCGTCTTCCGTCATCAACTTCCGAAGATAAGAAATGACCGAAATTAGGGGGAGTGTGAGGGGTGGACGCATGCCCCTCGTCTTTAGATATGGGGTTAGTCCACCCCCTCACATTAATTAACAATCGCCGTGGTAGGCGTCCTTGTTTTTCAACTTCCGCTTTAAGGAGCGAATTAGAGAACGCACCACATCAGTTTGGCTCCTGCCCGATTCTTGGCAAAAATATTTGAGTAACTCCATTTCAGATTCTTCAATCCGAACGTTAAGAACAATTTTCCCCATTGATCCGTAGTGATATTTGCACTACAATACTATCAGTAAATCATTAAAAGTAATGCTAATCGCTTACACGTACAAGTTATCCCCATCTCGCCAGCAGTTGTTGGTGATGGATAAACATTTGGAGATGTTGCGATTACAGTACAACTTCCGCATGCGGGAGCGGACCCAAGCCTATGAGCAGGCTTCTCGTCCCGTACAGGGCAACTCTTGTGACCTAGCGACTCTTGCAGAATGCTGTCCTTTAACTTGCAGTGTAAGCAAAAATGCTCTTTACGGGGAGGCATGGACGGCGAAAGGTAAGAAACGTTCTGCTCTTGCCCAACAAGATGCTGACTTGCCGAACCTAAAGAAAGCTCGACCTTGGTACAAAAGCATTCAACATCACGTCCTTCAACAGATGCTCAGGCGCGTTGAGGACGCCTTTCAACGGTTCTTCAAAGGAGAAGCGGGTTATCCGAAGCCAAAGCGTAAAGGAAAATATCGGTCATTCAGTTATCCACCCGGAGACGTTGGATTTAAAGGGAACAAGGTGCGTTTACCTGGGATTGGGTGGATGCGCTTCCACCAGTCCCGAACTTTTCCTGATGGGTTCACTGTTCAAACGGTAACGGTACGCAAGAAGTCTGATGGCTGGTATATCTCCGTCAGACTCAAAGATGAGGCCGTTCCATCTGCCCCAACTCCCAATGAAGTCAAAACCGCTATTGGTATAGACCTTGGCATCAAAAAGCTTGCTTCAACCAGCGATAGCCAGTTAATTGCAAATCCTCAGTTTCTCGCGCAAGTTGAACACCGACGGAGATTACTTCAGCGACGGGCATCCCGCAAGGTGAAAGGTTCGCGGAAACGTCGCTTGGCATATGAGCGACTAGCTCGCTGTTTGCAGCAAGTTGAGCGACGAAGAACAGACTACCACTGGAAGACGGCGCACAAGTTGGTAAACAGTGCTGATTGCTTGGTGTTCGAGGATTTGAACATTTTGGGAATAATGGCGCGATGTAAGCCCAAGATCTGCCCACAGACAGGAAAATATCTACATAACAGGCAGGCGCAAAAATCAGGGTTAAACCGTGTGATAGGGGATGCAGCTTGGGCTCAATTGAAACAGAAGGTTAAACAAGTGGCTGAGAAGTCAGGCGTTCTGGTTCATGAAATTAATCCCAAGCACACATCCCAAGAGTGCAGTTGCTGCGGCTACATTAGTCCTACGAATCGCGACAAGGAAAAATTCCTTTGTGAGTCATGCGGATGGATAGCCGATGCAGATATAGACGCCGCCGTAGTGATACGACGACGTGGATTAGAAGAACTAGGAATTAATCTTCCAAGTGTACCGGGAGTCCCTCGGAAACACTCTAAAAGTACGCCCAAGGAGATATCATCTGCATTGGTGGATGAGCCTGGGAACCCTCAAAAAGGATGGGTACAGCTCAATCTTTTTGAGTGGAGGGGAGCATAAGTGATTAAGCTCCCGCTCATTTTCTGCGTTCAGCGGAAAATAGAAGAATCCCCCGAATTTATTCGTGGGGAGTGCGTCAATAAACAAAGGCTGAAGTGTAAAGGATAAAGGATGAAGGCAAGACTATTCATCAGATTCAAGCGAACGTATTCATCCTTGGAAAATCAATCAAAGCAACGCATCCTTTGAGCAATCCTCCTGGATTTATCTAGGAGGTCTTCACTTCATACTTCATACTTCATACTTCATGCTGACTGCTATGCCAACTATCTTACAAGAGCTACCAAGCGACCTAGATCAAGAGCGTCTGCCCAGGCATGTGGCGGTGATTATGGATGGAAATGGTCGCTGGGCTAAACGTAAAGGGTTACCCCGAATTATGGGTCATCGCCAAGGGGTAGATGCCCTCAAGGATTTGCTGCGCTGCTGCAAGGATTGGGGAATCCAAGCACTCACCGCTTATGCGTTTTCCACCGAGAACTGGGGGCGTCCCCATGAGGAAGTGGATTTCTTGATGACTTTGTTTGAGCGGGTGTTGAAGCGAGAACTCCAGGAGATGATGCAGGAGAATGTGCGGATTCAGTTTGTGGGGAATTTAGCGGCACTGCCGCGATCGCTTCAGGCAGAAATTGAGCGTTCGATGACTGAAACTCAGGATAATCCCGGCATTCAGTTTACCGTTGCCACAAACTACGGGGGACGCCAGGAAATTTTGCAAGCCTGTCGTGCGATCGCTATTCAGGTGCAGCAAGGTCACATCCAACCGGATGAAATTGACGAGGCGCTGTTTTCACGCCACCTCTACACGGCCAATGTGTGTGACCCAGATTTGCTCATCCGCACGAGTGGAGAAATGCGCCTCTCGAACTTCCTGCTGTGGCAAATGGCTTATGCCGAACTCTACATCACAGACGCCCTGTGGCCTGATTTTGACCGGGCGCAGTTTCATAAGGCTTTGTCTGCTTATCAGCAACGCGATCGCCGGTTTGGGAAGGTTTAAGGTCCTGAGAAAACGGCAGCTTCTATATCCTCACGGCTGAGGGAGTACTTGAAGGAGCGTACAATATCGCGCCCTGCTTCACCTGCATCCAGATAGCGAACGGTTAACTCCTCTACCTCCAGGCACAGTTCGGCTTTCCAAGCTGATCGCTCAACGTGCCAGCAGTGTAGGTCATTGCGGTCTTGTTCACATCCCTGACCTTGCAGCCACTGCTCTATTTCATTGAGGGGATGGTTATATAAGGGGGTGTTAGCTGACGGAAGAGTCATGGGGAGTTGGAGGGTTTTGAGTTTGAGAGGGATTGGCTAACTGCGAGGTTCTACGGGCTAATATCTTTCTGCTTATGAAAGTTAGAAATTGTTGGGGCATCGATTGGAACCAACTGCTTGTCTGGCAGGGACTGGGATTTTACGGATGTAGGCGTCCTCAGCTGTTGTTGTGTCGGTAAGCTATTGCTACCGGAACTAGAGACTTGGAAAGCGGATTCTCCTCTTGTTAATCCAATTGCGATCGCTAGCAGTAAGCAACCCAAGAAGGTTAAGCCCAGAATGAACAGAGCAAAAATCTCACCAGCAGAGAGGGGGCGGTCAGTTGGGTCAAGGTAAGCTGAGGAAGAGTACCTCGGTCGCTGTTGGTTAACCGGGCTGTTTAAGCCTGGGGGTGCCTGAATCACATTGAGGCGTGAATAACCGATTTTCTGGTCATACGCCACTCGCCGTTCTGGATTGCTCAGGGTGGCATAGGCTTCGTTAAGCTGTTGGAACTTGGTAGTTGCCGTTACGGTTGGTAGGTCAGTTGTATCGGGATGATAGCGCTTGCTGAGTTCCCGATAGGCACGTCGGATTTCTAGGGGCGAGGCACTCGGATGTAACCCCAATCGCGCATAATAACTGGTTGAATTGAGTACTACGCGATCCCTGATTGTTTGTCTTACCCGCTCTTGAGCCACCGCAGTTCCATCCTGCTTCTGTTCAAAGGGTTTTTGATTATTCTAAGCGATCGAACTTCTAAGGCTAGCAAATGAGTCTTTTTACCTAGATTTCCAGGTGCGTGTTCGCAAAGCTTATGCGTTTCGGGATAGAAGTGCGATCGCTCTCTTCACCGGGTTCATAATAAGTACTGATGATCTACAACAAAATATAGATTATGAATCAGCCAGTAGCTTTGGGTGGTATTTTTTGGCTTTTTATTTCTTCGATAATCCTTTACTATATTTTCGGAGCAAGCCAAGTACCTAATAAAATTCAGCAAAATATTAATAAAGCAGTTAAAGCCGTTATTGGAATTTTGTTTTTTTTGCTACCTGTACCAATTTTTGCCAGAATTTTTGAGCTTTGGGCAAATACCTCTGGAGATATACAGCAATCACTAGATTTACTCAGGACTGTTTCAAATATGGCTGTTTCGATTGCAATTGGTGGGACAACTACTTATATTGCATATCGGCAGTATCAAGTCAACAGAGCTTCATTGCAAATAGCAAGAAATAAAGAGAATATCGAACTTTACAAAAGGATGGGATTACCCCCTTATGTCCACTGGAAGTGAACCTCTCCACCTAAAAGGCTAAATCAACCGATTACAACTTTCTCAGAGGGTGATTGCCCTGACAGTAAACTCGATCACTTATCTTGATTTGCGACTTTATCGAAATGTCTCCCAAGGAGAAGCGCTCGGTGATGATACACCACGCCACAAATTGCCGACAATAGCAGCCAACCCAGTGTATTTATTCGCACATCAAATAGCGTCACATCTAGCAGGTTGAAAAGGATACAGCCAGCAAAAGCCACCAGATAAGTGAAAAAAATTAATTTGTCTTGATGCCTGTGGAGTCTATCTTCAGGGGATTTGACATCTGACCAAACCCTTAAAAGCAGAACACCTTGAGCTAAAACCCAGCTAATTAATCCACAAAATAGCAGAGTTGCTGGGATGCCAGTTTCAGCTGTCAACATCAGCAGCAAATTGTGGGGATGACCCAGCCAGAGGTGCATTTTAGCTTCGTAGAGTGGAGTGAAATTCCTTAAGCCCCAACCCATCCAAGGACGCTCTTGAGTCATATTCCAAGCAAACTGCCACTGGGTTGTCCGCAGCATAGCTACAGGTCGGTCGGGATACATCTGGTCAGAAAGTCGCGCCCATAAGAAAGGTGGGACAATTTCGCTACGCAGCCATTGACGCCCAAACTCTGGACCAAAAGACGCCCAGAGGATGATACCTACAGCGACAGTAACTCCAGCCACGAGCCAATGCCAGCCCAGGTAAAGCGCAAAGGCAAGACAAGCCAAAACTGCAATCCCCCAAACATTGCGAGAATTGGTCAAGATAAGTGCGATCGCATTCCCAATAACCACTACACTCAAAAACAACAACCACCAGCCTTGGAACTTCTTCCAGCGCGGTTGCCAAGCTTGAAACGTCTCAATCCACAGCCCTAACCCCAAAATAAAAACAATCTGGAGATAAAACGCGAGGATATTGGCATACATGAACACCGAAGCCATCCGACCAGGAGGATTGCCGCCACGTTCAATCACCCAACCCAACACACCTTGCAACTGCTCTAAGCCAGCCCACCCCAAAAACAGCTGCCCAAAGCCTAGAATCACTACCGGCAACGAACCAACAACCAAAATCTTCGCCAGCTGCCGCAGTTGACCTACGGACTGAATCAGGGCACTATAAGCGGCAAAAACCAGGAAATACGGTAATAAATTTGCTAAACCCAGAAAAGCGGCTGGGCGGTCATTAGCAAAGCAACAGGTGATAATCAGCCAGCCGCTGAGGATAGCTAGTCCCCAGTTCAAAGGGCGTCGAACAATAGTGCGGTACTGTTGCTTCCAGACCACTGCCACAGCTAGCAACAGCCCCACTATTCCCACATTTGGCATCCATGGGAACAAAAACAGTCCCAGTTGAGCACAATTCCAAGCTCCCTGTAAGCGCGGTTCAGGATGCCGACTTAAAAAGTTTTGAATTTTGAGCTTTAAGTTTTGAGTTTTGAATCGATGCCTCACCCCTTTTTTCTCCTGTGTTCTCCGCCCCCTGCGCCCCTGTCTCTGATCAAACTGGCTCCCAGCACTCAGCACGAGTGAGACGAATTTGTGCCAAGGCAAAGATGGTGGGGATGATGCGACCATAATTTGTTGCGATCGCTCGCCAGCCCAAGTCAGCAAAGAAATAGCCCCATAGTAGCGGACCGAGGCACGCAAATACACTCCGGGTAGCACCATAACGAGCGGCATTCAGCGCCATTCCCTGCTTTGCCGTTTGCAGCGCCAGGTAGTTCTGAAACTGTGCCGCCGCTGCCGTACCGCCCTGAACGATGGTTTCTTTTGCAACTTGATAGCTAGCAAAATGAAGGGCAAACTGACGTGCCATCTGTTGCAGCAGTATCGGCTTAAGGATCGAACTAACCGCGAGGGCACTGCCACCTTTGATGAGCAAACCCATCGGGTCATGCTGTATCTGTACAGGTAGCGGATCAGAAAGGTTCGACTCAGCAAGCGATCGCTGCACCCGCAGCGTCAGCGATTTTTTTTCTGATGCTGGTAAGCGTTTCCAGGTTCGACCCATCAAGTTGAGAAATATCTCTGCCTCTAAATCAGTAGTGGTGAGCTTTTTAGAGTAAGGAATCTTCAGATAATGACAAACCTGAATCAGCGCTTGCCTATAGGTGAATTCACGAGTTCGTCCCTTTAGCACTGTCATCCCATCTGCCGCCAAAAAGCGAAATCGCTGCTCTATGGCATCCAACCAAGCCTCATGGTCTTGGCTTTGGATGTCTATCGGATCAGGCGTCTGAACGTAATCTAGCGGGTTAAACTTACGGCGGAATAGAATTTCCGTCAACTGCTGTAATTCTTCTTCCGTAGCTAACTCTAACGCGGCTCTCAGCTCATCCAATGTCCTTCCCTCCACAACCCCAGATCCAGTATTGTCAATTATTCTACTTCTATAATCCAACCCATCAGGAGCATCAGTCGTGTTTGATGTCGCCATTATTGGTGCTGGTCTAGCAGGACTCACCTGCGCCCAGCAGCTGCACCAAGCGGGATATCGTGTTGTCGTCGTTGAAAAGTCCCGTGGTGTCGGGGGACGACTAGCGACCCGACGCCTACATGAAACCTGTGCTGATCATGGGGTGCGCTACCTTGAACCGCAAGGAAATTTGTTGCAGCAGCTGATTGAAATACTAGTACAGCGCGGTCTACTCCAAGCCTGGACTAATACCATTTACGAACTAAAACCGATAAAACCGGAGTCGGGAGTCACAAGTGATTCTCACCCCTCACCCCTGACTCCTTACTCCTCAGCGTTTCATCGTTACGTGGCACCCACGGGAATGACAACTGTTGCGAAATTTCTCGCTACTGGTCTAGAAATTTGGCTAAACCGACGAGTACAGTCCATCACTCCAACCCCTGAGGCAACCTGGCATCTTACCCTTGAACCAGCTGCTGATGCACACAATGAGTTAACAGTCAAGGCAGTCGTTTCTGCGATTCCAGCCCCCCAAGCCTTGATGCTACTAGAACCCTTAGCCCAAAGCATATTATCACCAGCATTTGTGGATAGCCTACGCTCTGTTGAGTTTAACCCTTGCATCAGTGCGATCGCGGGGTACCCAGCTGTAGGGGCTAAAACTTCAGTGCCCCTACCAACCTGGAAAGCTTGTACCATATCAAACGACCCTGACTTAGCCTGGATTGGTTTAGACAGCAGCAAGCGCCTAGATCCCAAGATGCCAGTTTTTGTCTTGCAAAGCACTGCTGAGTTTGCCAAACGTTACCTGGATGCTGAAGATCTAAACCCAGCTGGACAGCAATTATTATCCCGTGCCGCACAGTTGCTAATTCCCGAACTCGATACCCCCGATTGGTTTCAAGTCCATCGCTGGCGGTATGCTTTCCCCAGTCATCCCTTGAATCAAGATTGTCTCGACGCCGGGACATCATTACCCCTAGTTTGTTGTGGCGATTGGTGTGGGGATAACCTGATAGAAAGTGCGATGAATTCTGGATTAGCTGCGGCTGTAGAGATTAATCGCAAACTGCAACAGCGATCGCTTCCGGGGGAAAGTTTTTGGGATGTGCTGTAGGTTGCCGTTACCCACATTTTTGTAGGGGCGGGTTTAGCGAAGAGTCACAGAAGCGGCGTGAGAGACGATGAGGCTATCGCCTATTCTTAGCCATTGGTTTAGTATAAAGCGATCGCTCAACAATTCAGGTTTAATAGAACTAAAACCAGGACGGCGATTAACTACAACTGGCTTGATTTCATCAGCTTCAACTTTCTTTTTCTTCTTCTTGCTCAATCCCCAACTCCTGCTGAAGTTCGGCAATAGTTTTAGGTTTGATATTTCCCGTTTTCGACTCTTCTATTGCATCCAGGACTAAAAACATTGATCTGGATGCATGCGATCTGCGCTAGCTCTTCCACAGCCGCTCTGAAGAGAGCAGCGAGGTGGTGCGCCAACAGTCGAATTGTGGGGAAAAATTCGACTAACATCGAGTCGATGGCAGGAACGGTAAGTGCAACAATAGAGACATTCACCACAATTTAAGTGCTGAGGCTGGCGATGAATAGCAGGATACCTAACCGGCAAAAAGCTCCAGAGAATTCCGATTCGGGTTTAGTGTCGAGTCAGTTCCAGCCACGTCCCTTCACTGAAGTTCTCAAAGGCATGCAGAATCTGGTGAGTACGACCCGTACTGAACTGGAAGTAAAATATAACGCCGCCTTGCAAGAACTCTCCCAGTCTGAGCAGTCAGCGCTGAAGACGGCAACCCAGGCGTTGAACAGTCAACTCCAAAGTATCGACCAGAATCTCAATACCAATCTGGCGTATGGAGACGATTCGCCTTTGACTTTCACATGGCGAACTATCGGAGTTTCACTATGTGACCGTAACCGCATCGGTTTTTTTTCCTCTGCATTGGTTGCGAATACCCAGTTAAGCTAAAGCGCATTTAACTTGCACATTCTCAACACAGGATAAAATCGCTCAAATCCTCACCCCCGCTCCCCCGCTCCCCTGCTCCCCCGCCGTCTCCACAAACAAATTAAATGCATAACAGCTTATTACCGTCAATTGCTTTCCACTTCCTGAGAGCATACGAGAGGTTACTTCGTTCCTGATAACCATTGATTGAACCTTTAGAGTTGATGCTGTCCACCGAGATTGTTAGGAGTGCATCTGATGAAGCGCGGAACTCATCAGCCCTTTAATCTTTTGCCTTTTGGCTCCAGCGTAAAAGCCTTATTCCGCTGGTTATTCCTCACGATGGTTCGGATGCATCATTCGCTTACGCTACTCATGGGTTCTTGCTAAAGGGATTACCGACGCAGGCTGTCAGCTACCTTCTTTCGCCCCGCTTTACCAATTTGATGACTAGTCGCTTTGGTAGGGGTCGTGCTTTCACCACTGCACCTGTGGGGAGGGGCTTGTCTTTCTGTTATTTGGCAGGAGACGCACCCTCATGGTTATCAAGTTGTCAAGGTTCTTCCTTGCCTCTCATCCCTGAGTATTACTACTCATTTCGAGAGAACGAATCGCAGCCAAACAGGGAATGCGGGGGATTCTGAAGAGTAATTACTCACTCCTCCCTCTAGCCACAGCAACTGCACTCTTGAGATGTGTGCTTGGGATTGATTTGATGAACCAGAACGCCTGACATCTGTGCCATAACTTTGACCTTCTGTTTCAATTCGCCCCAAGCCGCATCTGCAATGACTCGGTTTAATCCTCGCTTTTGCGCTTGTCTATTTCTCAGGTACTTCCCTGTTTCGGGGTCTACCTTAGGCTTACACCGAGCGATCATCCCTTTGATGTTGAGATCCTCTAAGATAATGCAGTCGGCAGAACCTACTAACTGATGGGCAACTTTCCAGTGGTAATCTGTGCGTTGCCGTTCTACTTTCTGCTCTAAACGTGCTAGAGCCGAGTAAGCTTTACGGCGACGGGCAGAACCCCTATTTTCCGGTCAAGGTTTTGATCGATATTGTCATCACGGTTGCGGTGACAGTAGCGATCGCTGCTCTGGCTGCCTCTGGGGTAGGATTAGTCGCAGCGATTGGTTTAGCCGCGTTGATCGGGGCAACTGGTGCTTTGGTGAAACAGGGAGCCAATGACCTAATTGACGGCAAGTTATCGTCCTGGCAAACCTATGCTACGCAAGCTGGGTTTGGTGCTGTCGGCGGCGTCCTGCAACTGGTGGGACTGCGGGGGTCCGAAAAAGAAAGCAGCTGGTCTACTGACCAATACAGCAGGCAAGACTGGGGCGAAATTTGGCATTGAAGCGCTCGGCGAGGCGGGTGCCGATATCAGCCAAAGACTGGCAGCAGGCGAGCAATTCTCGCTAGCGATGCTTGGTGTAAGCTTTGGAACCTCACTTCTCGGTGGTGCTGGTGGCGAAGCGCTCAACGGTGCGTTTGGCAAACTAGGAGCGAAGCTAGGTGTAAACAAAATTGATAATGCAGCACTCAAGATCAAATCAAAGATACATTTCTGAATCCAGACCTACAGCAAAGTTTAATAGCGGCGCTACCCAATGACCTACAGGGTAAGGTTCCCATCAACGTCGATCCCGAATTACCCAGCAATACAGTCCGCGTCCATTATGACGTAGATGCCAATGGGCTGGTTACTAACGTTCATATGCGAGTAGGGCCGAATGCAAGTGCAGTCGATATCCAGTTGCATACCCAAACCGTCCGGCTGATGCAGCGCTACTCAGGTTTCTCCGGAAGAATACGCATTCTCAAAGACCGGATTCAGAACTGGATTAGTAAGAATGGTACACCACCAGTCGGTTCGCGTGCGTGGGAAGCCAAACTGGAGGTTGAAAAACTGCCTCGGATTATTGATGAGCGGTTGGAACGCCTAGGAACAGGTGGCTTGGATGTTGATGCTGAGACTAATCTCCGAGCTGATATTGAAAACCTGCAACAGCAGTTAACGCAGCACCAGCAAACTCTAGATGAGATGGATACCGATCCTGGTAGAGGATTTGTTGCGGCTGACGTCAATGAACCCCCTAAAAATACAGAACAAAACCAAGATTCTAAAAACACAGAACAAGACCAAGATTGATAGCCTCAATGAGAAAGTAACAAAGTTACAAACTGAAGTACGTAGCCTGACCAGAAATCTCAAACAGAAGCCTGAAAATCTAGATTCACCTGCGGTAGTCCAGCAACAAATAGAGCGATTCAGTGCCGAACTGGATAAACAATATCAATCTGAGAAGAAACGTAACGCCTCCGCCGATTCAGAAACGGATGCTGTAGATCAGCTTACACAACTCGAAAAACTTTTAGACAGTTCTCCTCTCACGATCGATGACCAAACTAAGGATCGCGTGAAAGGACTGCGCGAGATGGCTCAGGAGATGCTCAACATTAAGAAAGGCAAAGAACAGTATGCCGATCTTTCTCCCGATCAGAAAGGAGAAAAAGCCCTAGAAGTGGCTCAAGATTATCAAGCCGAATATGGATTTGAGTTGAACGATATTAATGGAATGCGGCAAGAATTCATCCGCTTAAGTATTGAAATAAATCAGCAATTTCGTCGTCAAGGAGAGAGTTATAAAGCCAAAAAATCCTTTGATCCAGAAGGTGGTAATCAGCAGAACTCCACTCCCAAGTCAGAGGTTAATCCGTCTGATCATCAGAGTGCTTATACAGATGAATCCAAAGCCGAACCGAGTATTTCTGGGAGGATTACCGCATGGCATAGACTCTGATCAATTTAAAAAGCTGCTTAAAGAATATGGATTAGAGGTACGATTTCTAGAAATCATTAGTTCTGAACGATTGGCAAGCGAACATCCAATCATGGAAAGAGACTTAATTGCAAAACCTGAAAGAAAAGCTTTACAGCAAGTTGGTAATGGTCAGACTATTGGTATAGACATTGCTGGAGCAGAACGTCGATTCACTTCAGAAGGAATGAAACGGTTCAAGAAAATTTATGAAGATCTCAAGCAAAAGGCAATAGAACAAAAATCAACATTTGTATTGCGACCTCATGTAGGAGAAGGCTATCCAAAGAGAGACAATACAGGTCAACTCGATGAAAATAGTGACGAACACCGTACAATTGCTCAGGAGAATCTGGAACACCTGATTAATACCTTAGAAGAATTAAAAGCGAACAATGAATTATCCGAGCAAGTCATTGTTCGTTTGGGTCATGCTACTCATGCTACCCCCGAACAACTAATAAGAATTCAACAACTAGGGATTATCGTTGAAGCCAATCTCACAAGTAATCTAGTAACCCGGACTGTTGCCGATTCGACCGAACAAAATCAGGTACTCTTGAAGTTCTTGTTCCATGATGTTAAAACCATCCTTAATACAGATGCGGGGTCCGTTCGTTTCTACAACATCTTCAAAAGAGCGATCGCGCTCCTTTTCAACTCGTCAATTTCCCCAAAAATCTCTACACCGCTTCCGAGACTCTTGTCGAAGACAACCAATCGTTAACACTCTCACTGCAACTCCCAAATGGGAGTCAGCATCCATGGGCGATCGCAATAACCCCCACACAGAACGGCTCATCAATGTTGACGCTGGATTTTGGTAATGCTGATGTCGCCAAAGAGGCATGGAAAGCAGAACAACAATCGGATGGTGCTTGGTTACTCATTCCCAATTCACTGCCTGAAAAAGGTCGCGACGAAACTCAACATTTCCTCTGGGTAGATTCCACCCAAAGCCGTTACTTTCTAATTCCCACTCGCCAGAAACTTCCCAGTGGAGATTTTATTCTCCACAACCTTGACGGCGAGGAAAAGAAAGTTAATGCGACTTCTCTGACCCCCTTTGAAATTACAGAAGAAGAGGCAAATACTTACCTGCAAACTGAGATCGAGCAGGTAATGGAGCAGGCGAAAAATGCTCTTTCTAACTTAATAACCTCCTCAGTAGCACAGGGCAGAGTCGATTCAACCTCCATCCTATCCTCCGACCAGTTCCTCTCCAACCTCATGGCTGCTCTGATGGGCGTTACCCCAGAGGAGGTGAAAAACAATCCCGCAACTGCCGAAGCTGGCTTGCAAAACCTCCTAGAGCAAGTCAAAGCAATCATTCTGCTAAGTCGCCTCTTGATGTGTCGCTGGTAGATGCGATTCGCGCTTCGCTTCACGCGCAGATAGAACGCTAACTATCTTTACATACCACTAGCTGTTAGATTTTAGATTTTAGTATTATTGCTATCGCTAAGCAAATGTGCTAATAACGATTCAATCGGCTGCGAATCGTTAATAATGAAGTATATCTTTGAAGGGATTGGTATTACTACTGCTGCTCTGAGAAAGAAAAAAGAAAGAGTTTTCCGTCTGTTCTTTTTCTTCTGTTCTCTTTACTTTTTAATTGTTAATTTTTACTTCTCAAAAGCTCTGTTGGCTCAGCAGGAGCAAGGGCAGGAG
>CBDTXL010000042.1:0-23554 GCA_965364435.1 uncultured bacterium | reverse complement strand
AAGTTTGACGGGTGAAAAAAGGTTTATATTCGCATTCACTTGCTTAATTTCCTTAGAAAGAAAAATCTGATTTGAGCAGATCGACCAATCAAGGCGTCTTTGTTATAACGACAAGGTGATGAATACATCTCCTAAATGTATGATGTCGAGGGTACAAATCTTTTAGCAAGTAGGCACTCAAAGGTGGTGTACTTACCAAATGGTGTGTAACTCTCCCGAATCTGAGGTTTTCAAAGCCGACTGCCCCACACAGCGGGTTCTCGAAACCATTGCTGACAAGTGGAGCGTCATTGTTATCTATGCCCTCTCAAAACAAGAGACGAGGCGCTATAGCGAACTCCAGCGACTGATTGGCGGCGTATCGCAAAAGATGCTGACACAGACTCTACGCAAGTTGGAACGTGACGGACTGGTGGAACGTCATGTTTACCCGGTTGTGCCGCCGAAAGTTGAGTATTCCTTAACGCCTCTAGGCAAGACGCTGACTGAACTATTAAGGGCAATCTGCCAATGGGCGGAGGTTCACCTGGATGAGATTGAGGCGGCTCGGAGAGGCTACGATAACCGCACAGATGGCTAAGTAGTTCACGATAATCCTACGCGCTTTAAGCTCTGAGAGTGTAATAATTGAGCCGTTCTAGCTTGAATGACAGATTTTATATGACTAACGCTTTTGCCGCTCGGTTGAGCTTTGCTCTGCTCGTTCCTGCAACTTTGTTGGCAGTAAGCTTAACCACGACGGCAGCGAGAGCGCAGAACCGGCTTTACAATCCGATTCCGATGCCTCCAAGTAACGAAGTCTCTGACACACTCACAGATAAAGATATTCCTATCGGTCAGGGGGGCTTTGCCCGTGACTACACAGTAAACTTAAATGCTGGTGACCAAGTCGCCATCGACCTGACCTCTGAAAGCTTTGACACCATTGTCACTCTTCTGGCAGCTGACGGTTCATCCGTAGGAGAAAATGATGATGGTCCCGACGGCAGCACCAACTCTCTTTTATTTACCCGGATTACCAAGACGGATAAGTATATTATCCGGGTACGCGCCTTTGGGGAAACTAGCGGCGGTGCCTTTAAGCTCAAGCTGACGCGGCTGCGACCAATCTGAGCAGCTGAAAAACATTTGGGCAAGCCTCCTAAAATCTTGATTTCTTGTGCTATGGATTGACCCGCGAGTAACAATGGATTCAGGTCAGAGTAATTAAGTATACCAAAGTAAAATTTGCAGGAGTGACGAAGAATTCTCCAGCAGACGCTAGAAGTCGTAGGGGGCGTTAAATAAAGCAGCCTACAGGTAGATTTTCTGGGGGAAGTCCTGAATTTGTTTGCACTGGGGATCGTTTACTGTTATCTTATTCAATGGTTCAAAATCAGAGCATTGGCAAACCGTTCCCCCGTTCGCGGTTGCTCTGAAAAATTCCTCTAACTTGTAAAAGCCTTCGTCAGTTAATGATGTGAGGCAAGGGTAAGGCTCGGTAATTAGCAAAAACCAGAGTCGCAAGGAATTTGGCATCAATTATTACTAACTGTTGAATCAAGACCAGAAAAAATGGGTACTGTTCAGGCAAAATTTGAAGCGACTGATAATGCCTTTCATGTAGAAGGCTACGAAAAAATTGAGTTTAGTCTTTCCTTCGTGAACAGACTATTCGATGTGAAAAACACAGAGCTAGCAGAGAGCTACAGGAGTTTCGGACGCTGCCTTGCTGTTGTTGACCATAACGTAAATCGGTTCTATGGGTCAGAGATTAAACAGTATTTCAAGTACTACGACATCGATCTCACGATCTTTCCGATCGCCATTGAAGAGCCAGACAAAACGATAAACACCTTTTTGTCAATTGTTGATGCTTTCGCTGATTTTGGGTTGGTTCGTAAAGAACCCGTCCTGGTTGTGGGTGGTGGATTAGTTTCGGATGTGACTGGCTTCGCCTGCGCCGCCTACCGCCGCAGCAGCAACTACATCCGCGTCCCCACATCGCTCATCGCTCTTGTAGATGCTGGGGTAGCGATTAAAGTTGCTGTCAACCACCGCAAACTGAAAAACCGTCTGGGTGCGTACCACCCGCCGAAGCAGGTGTTACTCGACTTCTCCTTCTTGAGCACCCTTCCCACCGATCAAGTCCGCAACGGCATGGCGGAACTTGTGAAAATTGCTGTTGTCTCGAATGCTGAAGTATTCGAGCTGTTGTATGAGTATGGAGAAGAGCTGCTTGCCACCCACTTTGGCTACCTGGGTGGAAGTCAGCATCTGAAGGAAGTCGCTCACCGGGTTAATTACGAGTCGATCAAAACGATGCTGGAGTTGGAGACACCTAACTTTCACGAGTTGGATCTCGATCGCGTGATTGCTTACGGTCATACCTGGAGTCCTACCTTGGAACTAGCTCCAGCCGTGCCACTCCTTCACGGTCATGCGATCAACATCGATATGGCTTTCTCGGCTACTATTGCCGAAAAACGAGGCTACATCACCCCCGAAGACCGCGATCGCATCCTGGGACTGATGAGCAAACTGGGTCTGGCTATCGACCATCCCCTCTTCGACAGTGACCTGGTGTGGCATGCCACGGAGTCTATCACCTTGACGCGAGACGGTTTGCAGCGGGCTGCTATGCCGAAACCCATCGGCACCTGCTTCTTTGTCAACGACATGACTCGTGAAGAACTGGATGCTGCTCTAGAAGACCACAAACGTATCTGTGCTGACTACCCGCGTGGTGGTGCTGGGATAGATCAATACGTGAAAATTCAACAGCCCGATTTAGTTGGGAGCGCTGTCAATGTCTAGTGTCGTGCATCAGGAAAAGGCTCGTCCGGTCACGCCACTGGGGATTTTGGTCGAGCATCTCGAAACCGCCGTCCGGATGATCGAAGCGGATGGGAGTGTGCCGAGTTCGATCGCGGCTCATGTTAAACAGGCGTGGCGTTTGGCCGCGGGGATAGACCCATACCTGGAAGAATGCACTACCCAGGAGTCAAAAGCACTAGGGGCGATCGCAAAAAGAACTCAGGAGGAAGCCTGGAGTAAGCAGTTCTCTGAAGGTGCCACAGTGCGTCCATTAGAGCAGGAAATGCTCTCAGGACACATTGAGGGACAAACATTAAAGATGTTTGTCCACATGACCCGTGCTAAACAAGTGTTGGATATCGGTATGTTTACAGGGTATTCAGCACTGGCAATGGCAGAAGCAATGCCTGCTGATGGGCGTTTAGTCGCCTGCGAGGTCGATCCTTACACAGCTAATCTTGCACAACGTTTGTTCCAGCAATCTCCTCACGGAGAAAAAATTCAGGTGGAAATAGGGTCAGCCTTGGAAACACTTGACAAGCTGGCTGCGGCTGGGGAGTCCTTCGACTTGGTATTCATTGATGCCGATAAGAAAGAGTACGTGCAGTATTTCCAAATTTTGCTGGACTCTAACTTGCTGGCACCTCACGGAATCATCTGCGTGGATAATACCCTGCTTCAGGGACTGGTTTATCTACCTCCAGAAGAGCAAACCCCGAATGCAGAAGCGATCGCGCAGTTTAACCGCGTTGTTGCTGATGACCCACGAGTTGAGCAGGTGCTGCTGCCTTTGCGAGATGGTTTGACTATCATCCGCCCGGTGTAGAAGCAAGTCGTATCAACCGCCTGCGACTCAAGGATACTGTTGGCAAATTGATGTATGTGATACCCCTCATGCATCAATTCTGTAGGGGCTCTCGCATTTGCGCCGATAACTTCTTAGGACCGAGTTTTTGTCCGCAAATGCTTCGCCCTCCCATACCTGCAAGCAGGGCGAAGCATTCGGATAGAAAAATCTTGGTTGAATTGCAAATATTATCACCCGAATGCTTCGCCCCTACATCCTTATGTTTCGACCCTACCTAATTGCCAACAAAACTCCTAACTCGATTGTTATGACACAATCACAAAGCATAAGGGCTTCTCTTTGGGCAGTGTTCCAAAACTTGGGGACGCTGGCATTACTTGCGATCGCATTTCCGATTAACTGCATCGTTGTCTTAGCATCGCTGCTATGGAATTTTTTCAGCCGACCATTCAGCGAGCAAGCGGTTTTAGCCGAGAATCCCAAAAATATCATGATTGTTGGCGCTAGGATGACCAAAACCCTTCAACTAGCGCGATCGTTTCATGCTGCTGGGCATCGAGCAATTATAGTTGATACAGAAAAATACTGGTTAAGTGGTAATCAATTTTCTAACGCTGTCGCTGGGTTTTACACCGTCCCCGATCCGCAGAAAGACTTAGAAGGCTACACTAAAGCCCTACGCGCGATCGCCAAACAAGAAAACATTGACCTGTTTATCCCGGTAGCGATTTTTTCCGTTATCTACTTTGATTCTAACGACAAAGCAGTGTTATCAGGCTGTTGCGAGGCTTTCCACTTCGATGCCGAGATAACGAGGATGTTAGATGACAAGTTTGCCTTTGCAGAATTGGCGCGATCTTTCGGTCTATCAGTCCCCAAATCTTTTAAAATTACTGACCCCCAACAAGTAATAAATTTCGACTTTTCCCAGGAGAAGCGCAAGTACATTCTTAAAAGTATCCCCTACGACCAAATACGCCGCCTAGATTTGACCAAGCTACCTTGCAATACGCCATCAGAAACAGCAGCATTTGTCAAGAGTCTACCTATCAGCGAGGAGAAGCCCTGGATTATGCAGGAATTCATCCCTGGAAAGGAATACTGCACTCACAGTACCGTGCGAGATGGAGAGACAAGAATGTACTGCGGCTGTGAATCATCTGCCTTTCAAGTCAACTACGAAAATGTTGATAAGCCGGAAATTATGCAATGGGCGACTCATTTTGCCCAAGAACTAGGACGTACCGGGCAGCTTTCCTTTGACTTTATTCAAGCAGAAGATGGAACTGTTTACGCGATCGAGTGTAACCCCCGCACGCACTCCGCCATTACCATGTTTTATAACCATCCAGGGGTAGCGGATGCCTATCTTGGTAAAGAACCACTGGCTGAACCTTTGCAACCGCTTCCTGATAGTAAGCCAACTTATTGGCTATACCACGAACTATGGAGGCTTAATGAGATTAGATCTTTAAAGCAACTGCAAACGTGGGTAAAAAATATTTTGCGAGGAAAAGATGCCATTTTTGAAGTGTACGATCCCCTGCCGTTTTTGATGGTACACCACTGGCAAATTCCCTTACTTATTCTCGACAATCTACGAAGGCTCAAAGGTTGGATCAGAATAGATTTTAATATTGGCGAACTTATAGAGTAGAAATTATAGCGGACTTTCCCAATTAGCCTGGAAAGTAATTTCCAGGCATAATGTTATTTTTTCTGAGATTGTTATGACACAATTGCAACCCATCAAGGGACGTATTTTTGCAATTTTCCAAAACCTTGGCACTCTTTTATTACTGGCGATCGCCTTTCCGATTAACCTCACTGTAGTGTTAGCCTCGCTGCTGTGGAATTTTTTGGTTCGACCGTTAAAAAAGGAAGTAGTTTTAACCGAAAATCCCAAAAATATCTTGATTGGTGGCGGGAAAATGACCAAAACCCTTCAACTAGCGCGATCGTTTCACGCTGCTGGGCATCGAGTTATTTTATTTGACAGTGACAAATATTGGTTGAGTGGTTATCGATTTTCCAACGCTGTCGATCGCTTTTACACAGTTCCCGACCCCGCGAAAGACTTAGAAAACTACACGATAGCCCTACGTGCGATCGCCAAACAAGAAAACATCGACATTTTTATCCCAGTAGGCATTTTCGCCGGAAGCTATTTTGACTCCCAGCGCCAGCCAGTTTTATCAGGCTGTTGCGAGATTTTCCACTTCGATGCCGATACGATGAAGATGCTGGATAACAAGTTCACCTTTGCCGAAATTGCGCGATCGTTTGGTTTAGCAGTCCCAAAAACATTTTTAATTACAGATCCAGAACAAGTCCTTAAATTCGACTTTGCCAACGAGAAGAATAAGTATATTCTCAAAAGTATTGTCTATGACTCAGTGTTCCGCTTAGACATGACTAAACTCCCAATGGAGCCACAAGAAAAAATGGCAGCTCATGTTAAGCGTCTGCCGATTAGAAAAGATAACCCTTGGATATTGCAAGAATTTATTAGCGGAAAAGAATATTGTACTCATAGTACAGTGAGAAATGGTGAATTAACCGTACACTGTTGCTGCGAATCATCTGCTTTTCAAGTCAACTACGAAAACGTTGATAAGCCAGAAATTTTGCAGTGGGTGAGTCATTTTGTCAAAGAACTAAAACTTACTGGACAAATTTCTTTTGACTTCATGCAGGCGGAAGATGGGACAGTTTATGCGATCGAATGCAACCCTCGCACTCACTCTGCAATTACAATGTTTTACAATCATCCAGATTTAGCAGATGCCTATCTTAATGCAGAGACGCGAGATTTTGCATTACCTCTGCAACCGCTTTCTAATAGTAAGCCTACTTATTGGCTTTATCACGAAGTGTGGAGACTTAATGAAATTAGATCGTTAAAGCAGTTGCAAACGTGGTTTAACAACATTTTGCGAGGAAAGGATGCAATCTTTGATGTTAACGACCCTCTACCATTTTTAATGGTACATCACTGCTATATTCCCTTACTGTTACTCGACAATTTGCGAAAATTAAAAGGTTGGGTGAGAATTGATTTCAACATCGGAAAACTCGTACAGATAGGTGGCGACTGAGTTTGCTTGCCATCTAGAGTGCATACAGGTGAAGTACCGTGTAGGCAAGAAAGTAAACGGTAAGAGTGTCTATAGGAAGATGAATCATGCCAGTACTTCGTATCCTTCATTTAGTTGGGTCTGCATACAATGATTTTTACTGTAATTTGTCACGCGATTACGCCGAAAGCTGTCTGCTAGCTACGGCAAATCCATCGCTTTATGACTTTCTGATTGCATACATCACACCTGATAGCCAGTGGCGATTTCCTTCCTCCCTCAGTCAAGAAGATATTGCTGTCGCCAAACCGATGTCTCTGTTAGACGCTATAGAGTTTATAACAGCGCAAAATATTGACCTTGTGTTGCCACAAATGATGTGTATCCCTGGAATGACTCACTACCGCGCACTATTTGACTTGCTTAAAATTCCTTACATAGGCAATACTCCGGATGTCATGGCAATAGCGAACCACAAAGCCATAACCAAAGCAATTGTCGCAACAGCAGGGGTGAAAGTGCCTTTTGGAGAACTACTCCGCCAAGGAGACGTTCCGACAATTACACCTCCAGCAGTCATCAAACCCGCAACTGCCGCCGACTCTTTAGGGGTATCCTTAGTCAAAGACGCTACTGACTATGATGCTGCCCTGAAAAAAGCATTTGAATATGCTTCGGAGGTCATCGTAGAAGAATTCATTGAACCCGGTCGAGAAGTCAGATGCGGTATCATTGTCAAAGATGGAGAGCTAGTTGCTTTACCCCTTGAAGAGTATGTGATAGACCCCCTCTCAAGACCCATCCGCAGCTATAGTGACAAATTCAAAAAAGATCCGGGTGATAGCAACTTGCGTTCAACCGCTAAAGAGTATATCGGGGGTTGGATTGTAGATCCTAATGACCCGATCGTCCAAAAGGTTCAGCAAGAAGCTAAGAAGTGTCATTTGGCTTTGGGATGTCGCCATTATAGTTTATTTGACTTCCGGATCGACCCAAAGGGAGAACCTTGGTTCTTAGAAGCCGGGTTGTATTGTATTTTTGACCCCAAAAGTGTTATTGCCTATACGGCGAACGCAGCGGGAATTCCTTTAAATGAGTTATTTATGACGGCGATCGATGAAACTTTGGGCAATAATAAAAAGGCGTTAAAACTCGCCAATGGGATAGACTCAGTCCTTATCCCGGAAAAGTGACGGTCTTTGCTTGCACGATAGTTCTGTAAATTATTCTCAACAACAAAGAGTAGCAATTGTTGGTCAATATGTTCCTAAGTTCATCCGTCCTAAAGATGAACGTTTACATAAAGTTCAACCAGAAGTGTTAGACGGTGCAAGTCCAAAACTCAAACAGCTACTCGGATACGACTTTAAGTCAGCTGTTAGTAAAGATATGGGTCAATTGATTGGTCGGCAGGTGCGGAGTGTGGGTTAAAAATTAAGCTGGAAACCCTTAGCCAAAGAAGCTGGTGAGGAAGCAAAGAAATAGGGCTTCTGTCCATTCCACTACTGCCCCGTAAGTATCACCCGTGTGTCCACCCAGCTGGCGGTGAAACCAGGCACCAGTCAAGAGCGCGATCGCACATCCTCCCAATGCCATTTCCAACGATACCCACACCCCCCTGTCCAGCAACAACGGCAATCCAGATAAACCCAATAGCAATAACAATCCCAACAGGATATCTTGGGGTGTGCGAATCGCTTCCTTGTGAAACGCTCCTTTGCCCGTAGGTTTGAGATAGGGATAGAATGCGATCGCCACCACCTGTCCCCAGCGTCCCCACCCCGCTGATGCGATCAACGCTAACCATCGGTAAGCCCCGATGTCTGTCAGAGCCGCAGTTTTTAATAGCAATAAAGCGATCGCTGCCATTGCCCCAAAAGCGCCTGTGGCACTATCTGCCATCACTTCTAGACGCCGCTTTCGGTCTTGAACTGCTAAGCCATCCGCTGTATCCATAACGCCATCCAGGTGCAGTCCCCCAGTCAGAGCAATCCAGCTGACGACGATCGCAGCACTCCGAGTCAGGAGCGGCACCCCCAACTGTTGTAGAAAAGCGTCTACAATTCCCAGTATTCCCCCAATTAACAATCCCATTAACGGTGCCCAACGGGCAATACCCCGAAACTCCAATGCCCAACCAGCTGGAATCGGAATACAGGTATAAAATGTAACAGCAGCGATGAGAGAACAGCAGAATTCTCGTCCCCGTTGCACCAATCCTTCAAATGTGAACTGCTTCATTAGGGACTAACCGTCAAAAATTTAGTAGATTGCCGTATGAGCAGGGGAGAAATCTTGGGATAGTATTGTCTCATACCCTACTGTGTATGAGCAGCAAGATACCTGTACAAACCACGTATTCAGATAGACACCCGCTTGCATTGAGTCGTGTATCCGTCTGGATTTTACCTTGCTGACATCTCATGCTTGCCTTGTCCTTTGCAGCGGCCGTGATCCAAACCATTGGTTTTCAATGTAGGGTTTGAACAAAGCGGTTACATCAACCCGTTGCATAGCAATATCAGCCCCGTTTGCATCATAGGCTTTTACCGATGAGTCATTCCCAATCTCCGCACCGGTTCCCAGCTCCCTGCATCATCGACACTGGCATCATACTCAACAAGCAAGACATGGGACGCTTGCTTACTGATTTGGGTCGTGTCCGCTATATCCACACTCTCGATGGCAAGCTGCAAAACGAGGGCGAAGGGTGTATACTGCAAGTCTTTGCTGACCCTCACCGCTCTACCCTGATTGCCAATCATACACTCTATCTTAATGTCCAGAGCTTTGATTATTTGCAGCTAAACCAGTCCCCAGACAAAGAAACTTATTTTGACCTGATTCAAGACAATCGTCAGTTACGGCTCATTCCGCTATCGAACCCCTTGCAGGAGCAGTCCACACAGCACCTCAATGCTGACGACCTCGAAGCAATGGTAACGCAAGTTCTCAGTGCCAAGTGGGATGTACAAATTGACGATGATGGCGAGTGCCCATTCTAAGGGTTGAAGGTTGGAATATTCAAATTTCAATTCTTCTGAATTACTGCTCAAGATTGTAATTAAGAGCGTTGGAGCAACAGAAATTTAATTTTTCGTTTCAATGTCAGGCCTCCTGTAGCAAGACAAAGGCTCGTGCTGGTGTTTTTAATACGCCTCATGGCTTGGTGGAGACGCCTAGGTTCATGCCAGTGGGAACCTTGGCGACTGTCAAGACCCTAACACCAGCGCAGCTGGAGGAAGCTGGGGCGCAAATGGTACTCGCTAATACTTATCATCTCCACCTGCAACCGGGGGAAGGAATCGTGGAGCAAGCAGGTGGACTGCATCGATTCATGGGCTGGAATGGACCAATGCTCACCGATTCTGGTGGCTTCCAAGTGTTTAGCTTGAGTCAGCTACGAAAAATTACGGAAGAGGGTGTGATTTTTCGCTCACCCCGTGATGGACGGATGATTAATCTGACTCCAGAGCGGTCAATTGAGATTCAGAATGTACTGGGGGCAGATGTGATTATGGCGTTTGATGAGTGCCCCCCTTACCCAGCTGAGCGTTCAGAGGTGGAGGCGGCAGTTGAGCGTACCTATCGGTGGCTGAAGCGCTGTATCGACGCTCATGCACGCCGGGGTGAGCAAGCGCTGTTTGGCATTGTTCAGGGCGGCGTGTACCTGGATTTACGTCGTGCGGCGGCTCAGTCGTTGGTATCGTTGGATTTGCCCGGTTATGCAATTGGTGGTGTCAGTGTGGGTGAACCAGTCGAACTGATTCACCAAATTGTTGAAGCAACGGTGCCTTATCTACCGGCAGATAAGCCTCGTTATCTGATGGGCGTTGGAACCTATCGAGAAATGGCAAGAGCGATCGCATCTGGGGTAGACTTATTCGATTGCGTGATTCCCACCCGCTTAGGGCGTCACGGTGCTGCCTTGGTACAGGGAGAACGCTGGAATTTGAAAAATGCTCGGTTTCGAGAAGATTTCACCCCTTTAGATGCCACTTGTCCTTGTTATGGCTGCAAGCAGAAATTCAGCCGTGCTTACCTGAGTCATCTGGTGCGATGTAAGGAAGTCTTGGGCTATATGCTGCTCTCCCTGCACAATGTTACTGAGTTAATTCGCTTCACCCAACGCATTCGAGAGGCGATTATAAGCGATAGCTTTACCAAAGATTTTGCTCAATGGCTAGACACGGAATCTGGGCAACGTTGAAAAGCGATCGCTCCTCTATTCCCAAGTCTCGAAGCTTGCCACAATTTGCGATCGCCCAAGGGGCACCAGCTCTCGCTCAGCTCCTGCGATACCCTAGAGCTATCTGCAACCCTGACCAACCTAGAATAATATGTCAACAAGAAAACTAGAATTGGAAATCAAAGTTACAGGAGAATTGCCCGAACTCCCAAAAATCCATCGCTTAGAAGCAGAACGCAGAGCAAGGGAAGCCTACGTGATGACGCTCCTGAAACACGCCGATATCAGTGCTGGATTAGCGGCTGAACTGCTAAACATTGATCGCTGGCAACTTTCTGATTTAATGGATTTGTATGAAATCTCCCCTTTCCCTACACAAACGAGGGAGGAGTTAGAGGAAGAGATTGCTCAAGCTAGGCAGTTTCTGACAAAACATCAACAGTGATAGTTGTTTCAGACACCACACCGTTGAGCGAACTCTCCAAAGTTGGGCAATTGGTGCTGCTGCGAGATGTCTTCGGACAGGTTATCGTTCCTCAAGAAGTCTACGACGAAGTGACCAGTGGAACTCATCCAGCCGTAGCGGCTGTTCAGTCGGCAACTTGGATTGAAGTACGCTCAGTGCAGGATGCAAGTCAGGTTGTTGCTTTACGGGAAAGTACAAAAATTCATGTAGGTGAAGCGGCTGCAATTATTCTGGCACAGGAGTTGGGCGCACAGCAGGTTTTGATTGATGATTTGAGGGCGCGACGGGTAGCCAAGGCAAGGCTTTTGCCCGTAACTGGAACGATTGGAACGTTGCTACTTGCTAAAGAACAGGGGTTGATTGCTCAGGTTAAACCTATTTTGGATGACTTGATTGCTCTGGGTAAACGGATTAGTCCACAACTTTATCAGGATGTTCTGGCGATCGCACAAGAATCTGAAACCTATAAGCCTGATTTCTGATGCTTGGAGTGTGTATAAGCTAGAAGTGCGATCGCTTATCCTACTAAATGCGATCGGTAAATTAAAAATCGTCTTCTTGTATAACAATGTTTCTATTTTGAATTTCTTCTATGAAGCTTTTAAAGCTGGGGTTTTCTTTGTACAACCCTAATAAAGTTTTCCGCTTACAGTATTTAAGTGAAATACTTCGATAATATTCAGGATTCTTATTATTACCATCAATTGTAAAACCTTCTCTCTTAAGAGCTTGATTTAAGGTCAGCAAACAACTTTTATATTTTGATTTCTTGTTATCCGTGTAATAGAGCGGAAGTAGCCAACACTCCATAGAATGTACAGCTATGGCAAAGATTATTTTATCTTCATACTGAGTATAAAAATCTTCACCAATCAAACCTTTGAATTTTTCGCCCTCCTTCTTAATCAACTGTTCAGGAGTAAATTCTCCATTTTCATCTCGATGAGATACATTATAATGCTCTTCTGAAACATCAGTATCTATGTGAATAATAATATACTCATTAAATTGAAATGCCTCTTTAAAAGCAGTTGACTGGCAATACTCAAAAACTTGACTCCAACCACCAAAATTACTAGATCTGTTTGCATCGGTTGTGTCTCTTAAGGGTTGAAGCCAATTAATATCTATATCAGGATTAAAATACCCAGCTAAAATATTCTCAATAACAATCTGGTCAGTTACTCCTTCAGCGATGCCTGCAAAAGTATTCTTCATACTAGAAACCTTTAGGAAGCCCACCAATATAGCCTCTAATAAAAGCTTCTGATAATTTTACAGGTTTTTGCCCTTCCAAAGGTTCAGGTTTCAATATGCGTTTGGCTTTAGTATGTCCTAATTTATTTCGGTAAATAACCAAAAGTCTTTGCTCATCATCATCTAAATTTAATCCATCCAGAACGGCTGGATTGTGGGTTGTAAATATAGCTTGTTTATCGTATTTTTCTGCCAGTTTTACTAACTCCTGAATTAACTGACTACATAACTTTGGGTTGAGGGAAGCATCAATGTTATCAATAGCAAAAAAATTAGGTGTGTCATCGCTAATAAAAAGAGCGAAGTAGAACATTAAAAATAAAAAACCTTCATTAGAGCTTCTTTGGTCAAAGTAAGGTATCTCTGAATCTAAATACTTATCTTTAATTTGAACATTTTTTTCTATTTCGGCTAAACCATGAGGTATCTCAAAATCTTGAAACCAATCTATAAGCTTAAGTTTTTCCTTAATATCATGAACTTTATCTTGATTTTCATCTAAGCTTAAGAACTTCAAAAGCTTAAATAAACCTTCCCCATTAATACCTAATGGTTGAATTTGCCCTTCTTTTTCAAAAGTACGTAATGAAGAATTTTCGGGGGAGTATATGAGAAAATCTTGTATATTGAGTTGCTTTAGTATAGTGAGTTGCTTGATTTGCATAAGAAGTTCTATGGAAATCCGCAGAGATATTTCTTCTTCTCCATCCAATTCATTTCTTTTAATTTTTTTCTCTATATCAGATAAAATTTCTTGAACTTTGCCGATATGTTTATGGCCTTTATCGTGCCAATTAGAGTAGGGTTGATTATCGTGCTGTAATATACAATCAAAGGCGGTTTCATCATTTTCCTTCAAATATATTTTGATTTCTTTGACAAGATTTTCTTGCTCAAATGCAGCTCTCATAAATTGAGAGTTTGCAACTCTGATACCTCTAGAAAATAAAAACTCGTTATCTAACTTGTTGTTGGCAGCTGCCGAAGCTAAAGCTATCGCTTCTAATATATTGCTTTTACCACAACCATTTTCACCAATAAATACGGTTACTCGTCCCAAGCTTAGCTTAAGTTTTTGAATTGATTTGTAGTTTTCTATTCTGATTTCTCTAATCATCGTTTATAGATAATATAAAATTTTACGTTTACTATTGATGTATAAACCAAGAAAATTTTAGTCCCCCTCCTGGGTGCTTTGCTCAGGTAAAAACTCATCATCTATTACTTCTGCCAACTCATACGGACAATGCACGGGGAAAGTCTCCAATGGTAGACCTGTTTCAGCTTTTGCTTGTTTGACAGCTTCTGTGTAACACTCAGCAAAGATACCCTCAAGATAAGGCTTGAGACTGGGAGATTCTTTCAAAGCTTTCTTAATACGCCTGCGATGCTCGATAATGCTACTTTCCCAACTGCCACTTCTACGTTCAGGTTGGTATTGCCATTTAAGCAAGTGAAGGAGGACTACAATCAAGTTACTTTCTAAGCTTCTCCGTTCACTCCTCCCTATGTCCTCGATTTCCTCTATCAGATTCTCCCAGTCCACATTGGCATAGTCCTGACTCCGCAATTTTTCTACAGTCGTTTCTATCCATCGCAGGTAATCTACTTCATATAGTGTGTGGCGATCGACCTGACTAGGAGGCATAGCAGTTTCCAGAGAGGATTTTTTTGACAACCAACTGGACAGGGAAACCCAGATTTTATACATTCTAGTCCGTGTGATTTCCCTCCACTCAACAGCAAACTCAAGCGCGATCGCAACAATTAGGTGATATTACAACTTTCAACTTCAGCAGGGTTGCCGCAAACCACTTCCCTCCGTGTAATTGGCGTAAATCATCTGCGAAACCTTGGGAGGTTCCTCCCCAACATGAAACGCACGAACACGATCCTCAACCACCCGATCCGCATTCGTCACCCGCTCAAATTGCCGCTTGTGTTCCGCCCAAGATTCAACCATAATTGTTTCCACAAACCGAGCAGGGTCAGCTAAATCTTGGTACATTCCCCACTGTATCGCCCCATCTCGACGACGAATCAGGCTAAGTGCCTGCATTACCTTGGTGAATTCTTCAGCATTAGCGGGGTCAATGCGATACTCCAGGGTAACCAGCACCGGACCATCATTTGGACAGGGTTCAAAGGCACGGGTCGGTTGATTCCAGTGTAGAGAGGCAGCGAAGTCGAATTTTTCGACACAACGGAGGCGATAGCGAGTGGTTAATAGCACACAGACTATCAGTCCTATCGCTGCTGCGGTGAGGGCAGTGGAGATTCCAGCCCGTTGCGCGATCGCACCCCACAATAAACTCCCCAACGCCATACATCCCTGGAACACTAGCATCTGAGTGGCGATTGCCCTAGCACGCACCCACGTAGGAACGGCAGTTTGGGCAGATACACTCAAACTCACCATGACAGATAGGGACGCAATTCCCACCACAAACATCACGCCACACACCAGGTAAAAGTTGCGGAGGGACGCTAACACTAGCATCATCGCTCCCATCAGCACCGACGCCCCTGCCACCAGCTGATCGATAGACGTTTGTTGCCGCACCTTGGGAATAATAAAGGCTCCCGCTAACCCACCAATTCCCCAAAAACCCAGAATAATCCCGTATCCCAGTGCATCTAAACCTAACTCTCTGCGTCCCAAAAGTGGCAATAGGGCAAACAACGCACTGGCAAAGAAAATGTAAGCAGCGGTGCGGATGAACACCGTCTGAAGCAGGGGTGCGAAACGGGCATAGCGAATCCCCGCTTGGATGGCTCCTATAAACCGCTCTGCGGGTAAAGCACTCTTGTGTTGCGTTCTCTGCCAGCGATAAATCACCAGCATTACCCCAACAAATGAAGCCGCATTGAGCAGAAAAACAACTCCAGTTCCCGCCGCCGCAATAATCATCCCCGCTAAAGCAGGACCCACCGATCGCGATAAATTAATCACAATCCCACTTAAGGTTACGGCTGACGGAAGTTCCTCTTTCGTCACCAATTCCGGCGTAATGGTTTGCCAGACGGGCATATTCATTGCACTCCCGACACTCAGGGCAAACGTCAGTGCTAGGAGTATCCAAGGGGTTGTAATGTCCGCAACTGTCAGGACTCCCAACAGTGCTGCGGCGGCAAGCATCCAAGCTTGGGTAAATAACAGCATCTTGCGACGATCCACCACATCCGCGATCGCACCGGCGGGTAAGGCCAGCAGAAAAAACGGCAAGCTGGATGCTGCTTGCATCAGCGCTACCAAAAAGGGTGAGGGTGAAAGCGAAGTCATCAGCCATGCTGCACCCACGTCATGCATCCAGGTGCCAATGCTTGACACCGCAGACGCCATCCAAAGAGCACGAAATACAGGCTGACGTAGGGGACTCCAGGTAGATGTCGGCGTTATTGTTGATACACTCATGAGACTTTAGGGCAAACGAGGTAAATAGCTGTGAGCGAAAGTTTCAATCAGAATAACTGCTTACCTTGCTCCACAGTAAAAACAGCATGGCAAGGGCACGACATTGTCATGCCCCTACCTATTCCCTGCAAGAGCGATCGCGCCAATCTCGATTAAGCCAGGTCAAAAAGCAATATCTCCGCACCAATGTCGGTGCTGATTTCAAGTTGTTCTTCCCCCGTCAGTTGCACCCCATCCCCTTCTCTTAGCGCCTCACCATTCAAGGTGACCAAGCCCCTTGCAACCTGTAACCAAGCATAGCGATTTGGCTGCAAGGAATAGGTTACAACATCGCCAGCTTCCAACACCGAAGCGTACAAATCCACATCCTGATGAATCGTGACTGCACCTTCACGTCCATCTTTAGAAGCAATTAAGCGTAGTTTTCCCTGCTTCTCCTCTAAAGGAAAGTCTCGTTGTTCATACCTCGGTTGCAATCCTCTTTGGTCAGGAATTATCCAAATTTGCAAAAGGTGGACGGGTTCAGTTTTGGAAGGATTGAACTCGCTGTGGGTGATACCCGTCCCAGCACTCATAACCTGTGCTTCCCCCGGATAAATTATTGCTCCATTGCCCAAGCTGTCTTTATGCTCTAGGGTACCTTCCAACACATAGGTGAGAATTTCCATATCCTGATGGCTGTGTGCCGCGAACCCAGCACCAGGGATGACGCGATCGTCATTAATGACTCGTAGAGAGCGAAAACCCATGCGTTCTGGGTCGTGAAATCCACCGAATGAAAAGGTGTGGTAACTATCGAGCCAACCGAGCTTAGTTTGACCCCGTGCGTTCCTGTCGTGGATCAAGTGGAGCTTATCTGGAGACATTGAATGTACCTTTAGACTATCATCTAAATCATAGTCATTATGAGTACGATATGACTGAGACTTCTGAAAAAGCAATAATAGACCGCTATGTACGTGCTGCAACGCTTGCGGATGTTCAGGAAAAGGGTAGCTTGCTGGTGCATTTAGAGAAACAGGCGATCGCACTCTTCTACTCCGATGAGCAGGTGTATGCGATCGACAACCGCTGTCCGCACATGGGTTTCCCACTCCAAGGCAGTACTTGCAAAGAGGGTATCGTTACCTGCCCTTGGCACTACGCCCGCTTTGACCTGAACAGTGGTGGTACCTTTGATTCCTGGGCAGATGATGTCCGCGCCTTCCCCGTTGAGATTCGCGATGGGGAGGTGTGGGTGAATTTGGCACCCCAGGTTGACCCCTATACCCACCAACGCCAGCGGCTTCAAGACGGATTGGAGCAACAAATTTCCCTGGTTATCGCCAAGTCGGTGATTGCCCTAGTGGATATGGGGTCTGCCCCTACCGAACCGTTTCGGATTGGGCTAGAGTTTGGAGTACGTTACAACAAGACTGGGTGGGATACGGGCTTATCTATCCACACCTGCTTGATGAATCTGCTGCCCTACCTGGATGCAGAAGACCGACCCCGCGCTCTCTACCAGGGACTTTCGGCAGTCGCTCGTGATAGTGCAGATGCGCCACCTCACTTTGTCGTTCACCCGTTGCCGAATGCTGCCGTTGAATTGAATACTCTCAAAAGCTGGTTCCGCCAGTTTATTGAACGGCGCGACAGTGAAGCAGCAGAGCGATGCTTGGTGACTGCAATTCGGTCAGGGGTTGACCCCAAGCAAATTGCTGATATAATGTTCGCTGCTGCTACAGACCACCGCTACATTGATGTTGGTCATACGCTCGACTTTATCAACAAAGCATTAGAAGCTTTGGATGCTGTGAGTTGGCAAGGGGCGGAGTCTGTCTTAGCCAGTCTGGTTTCTGGCTTGGCGAATGCAACTCGTATGGAGGAATCCAACTCTTGGCGCTATCCAGTGGATCTGGTGGAAATTCTAGAGTCAGCGTTTGAGCAGTTGCCGGAAGCTTTAGAGGTGGGACAATCTCGGCGGGGCACTTGGTTGGGACGGGAGCAGTTGATTCCGATCTTGTTGGGTGAAGATGCTGTTGCGATAGCGCACTCCCTGCTTGAAGCCCTGCGGGACGGTTGCACTGAAGACGAGTTAGGGAGTGTAGTAACCTATGCCGCTGCCCTTCGCGTTGCTCGGTTTCACACCAACAACGAGCATAGCGATTGGAATTCAGCCCACCATCCCTTTACCTATGCTAATGCCGTTCACCAAGCGTTGCGACGAGTACCATCACCAGAGCTACTGCGGGGGGTGTTTGATGGAGCGATGAGCGTGTACCTCAATCGTTTCCTAAATGTACCAGCCGCTAGACTCCCGGAGCCAAAAGACCAGATTAACAACCCAGAGGAACTGCTCATGCAACTACCCCAGTTGTTGGATCGGCAGCAGCAGGTGAATCAGGCAGGTCAGTTGGTTGCTCAATATCTGTACAGTGGTGGCAAACCAGAGCGACTGATGGCAATGCTGGGCAAGCTCATGCTGCGGGAGAATCGGGATTTCCATGTCATTCAGGAAATGGAAGCTGCGTTTCGACAATATTCTTTGCTGGGACAAACAACCGCAGGGGTTCATGTCCTGGTTGCTGCAACTCGCTATCTCGCCGCTCATGCGCCTACCATGCGCTCTCAAGAGCAAACGTATCAAATGGCTTATCGGTTGCATCGGGGCGATCGCCTATTTGAGGAATCCTAGGTTATTTCCCCGGTGTACCCTCGCGATGGGGCTGTATCAATTAATAAACCTCTTGCACGCAGTGCTGATGCAAGGATTTTTAACCACAGATGGACACAGATGAACACAGATGGATTTGATAGTCTTGATCGACGAGAGAGCAAGAGGTCTAGTGATTTTTCGTAGGGGCAGTGTCCCCAGGAAAAGCCCCAAAACATTGGAGGGGCTATTTGTTGTAATTTTTTATACGGCTAAGGCAGCCGACGCTTTTTAACCCGTAGAGACTTTGGTAACGGAAGCAATTCAGAATGGACGTGGCTCATGTTAAGATCCATGTCAATTCTGAAAACTGTGTTGGAAAGGTAAATTTACACATGGAAGCTGCACTGCTGTTGGCGAAACTGCCAGAAGCTTACGCGATCTTTGACCCCATAGTAGACATTCTCCCAGTCATCCCTGTCTTCTTCTTGCTGCTGGCATTCGTCTGGCAAGCTGCTGTGGGTTTCAGGTAAATGCTCTAAGGATTGAAAGTTGGCAGGTTGAAAGTTGAAAGTTTTAACCTGCCCCATTATCTTCGCTTCAACCCCTATCAACTGCGTCCTCCCATCGCTTTCTGAAAGGCGGGGCGCTCCGAGATGCGTTTGATGTAGTCTACAACAGCTGGGTATTCGCTCAGGTCGAGCTTTAACATCATGGGGATATAAGCCAAGACTGAGCCAACCGCCACATCCACGACGCTCAGCTCATCTCCCAGCAAGAACGGCTGCTTCTCTAAGATTTGATTCAGCGGCGTCAGTAACTTGGGTGTCTCCCGTTCCCGACTGACTTCCACAAAAATTCCCGGTCCTAATGTGGCATTACCGAAGAGAATCCACTGGTTAATTTTTGCCTGTTCTTCTAAAGATGGCGGCATTTTGCCGTACTTTTGAGCCAGATAGAACAGAATTGCCCCCGACTCCCAAAGCTGAAAATCTCCATCGACAATTGCCGGGACTTTCCCAATTGGGTTAATGGCTAGGTATTCAGGTTGCCGATGCTCACCCGCCTGCATATCCAACAGGATAAATTCGTAGGGGACTCCCAGCTCTTCCAGGTACCACTGGACAATTGACGCCCGACTCCGGGCACCACCATAAAGTTTCAGCATTGTGGTAATAGTTTAAAGAACCTTGTGAGTGTATTCGTGTTGTTTAACGTCGTCTTCTTTGCGGACAACGCGGGTCTGATTCAGCACGCGCTTACGTTCTGTGGAGTAGTTGAAGTCATTGCGGCTGGTGCCTAAGGGGATATGGGACTGAGCCGCTGGACGGCTTTGGTAGGTGCGTGCTGCCGCGATCGCACGGGCTAAGAATTCATCACAAAACTGTGCCTCTGGAGGAAACTCAGAGGGTTTTTGAGGTGTTTGGGCAGCGATCAACTGACCGAGGGTGGTTCCACAAGCGATCGCATAAGATGTCGGAATTCCTTTGAGAATTGCCTCTAGAGCTGCTGAGGGGATGGGTTCGATGACTTTGACTTCATGAACTTCACCATCTTCTTTAAGAAAGCAGGTTGCTAAACCAACAACCAGGTAGCTATCGGTCGAGACATCAGGAGCATCATTTAAAGACGTTGCCGTTGCCATAAGACTATTCCAGTTAACGAGCAAGAAACCAAAACAAATCAATGGCTTCGGTTGCATTCTATCAGACTCAGTGCTGAGTACTCAGTGCTGAGTGCTCAGTAGTACGAAAGCAATATGAAATCAAACGCTTGTGCCAATTTCTCAACACTTACACACAGACGCTGTTTTCAAACCATACGGATGGGGGAGGTAATTCCTCCCCTAGGAGAGTTATTGTTTCAGGAAATGAGCACAGCACTGTTGTAGAGTCTTTAAGAACGTCTGAAACACAAGGGATAGTCTGAGTGGTTTTCTGGGGCACTGAAGACGCATTAGTAAGTGACACACCAAGACCAACCAGCAGGGTGCTGCAAGCCGTAATGTTGAATCTAGATAGGCCGCAGGTACTGTTGAGGAAGATATGAACGCTAATACTTTTGTACACCGGAAAGACCCGAATAGACAGTGGTCACCCATGCCCCGTAAAAATCAAAAGCGTTTAGCTCCAGTCAAACTGGTATCCAGGAAGTGTCCCACACAGTCAGTTCAAAGTCTACGCGCCTCAGCACACAGGAAAGTGAAACAAGGGGATTACACGGGTGCGATCGCGCTGTTCACTCAGTTGATAACGTGCAACCCTACCAGTGCCATTGACTACAACAACCGAGGATTGATTTACTTCCAAAGTGGTCAACGAGAAAAGGCACTTGCGGATTACAACAGGGCACTACAACTCAATCCTGAATTGGACAGTGCTTACAACAATCGCGCTAATCACTACGCATCTGTTGGACAACTGGCAGAAGCGCTCAGTGACTACGAGATGGCTCTTGATCTCAATCCCGGCAATATTCGCACCTGGATCAACCAGGCGATCACCTTCCGCGAATTGGGACTGTACGACTTAGCGCTAGAAAACTTTGACATGGCTTTAATCCTGGGATGCCTGGAAGACCATATCTACGCTGAACGAGGTCGCACTTATCATCTGCGGGGTGATTGGAACTGTGCGATCGCTGACTATCAACGCGCCCTTAAACAGCTGCCGCAGTCGGGTACTTCTGGTCGTCTGCGTCAGAAAGTTGAAACCTGGATGAGCCAGCTTTTGAAGCCACTGAGTGCTTGAATGGTTGGAAGGTTGAAGGTTAAAGAAGATCAACTGCTTTCGACTACCTAACCCTGCCAACCTACAACTTTTTATTAGCAATGATTGCTAATTCTCATCTTTTATGCCTCGGTCTTGCCAGACTACCTGACGCTTAGTGGGGTCAACTAGATAGCTTTGCTCCTGCATAATGCTCTGGGCTTGTCCAGAATCAAAAGAGTGGCTGAAATCGGTGCGTAAATTCTTGACTCGCTCCTCAGCACGCTTCACTTCTGAGCGGACTTCTCGCAACTTTGCTTGTTGTGACAGATGATAAGGCAAAAGTTGTACTAGCCCAGTGATCGCGGCGGCACAAAGCACCAGATTTACAACCAACTTCGCGGTCGTTTCACCGGCAACTGCCCGGTATGGATGACGCCGCTGACGGGGCTGAGTCCGAGGAACCATCCGGCGGGGTTCTAACGGTTGTAGAGTTGGTCTTTGGGGTTGGATTGCGTTCATCAGTGTCAGAATACCGCGCTTTAAAGCAGCGCCGAGAGGTTCTGTGGATAGCGTTTAGGGCATGCATACCTGATTTGAGATTGCTGCTTTGTATTTGACGAAAATTCGACAAATGGACAAAGAGCCTCTCAAAGGTAGTGGCACGCTGATGTTATCAGATAATTTACAGCGCATTGGCGTAATTATCCGGAAAACTTAAGCGACCAATCAGGGATGAGAGGCGATCGTTGTGGTAATTTCTGAGGCGAGGAGGTCTCCCGCTTGAGGAACTTTCAACTCAAAACCCTCAAATAGCCTCTTGTCTGCCTCTGAGAAGCTCTATGTCGCTTCAAAAAGGGAACTCTACTTGTACAGTTCCGTCGCTAGCCGGAAGGCTAAGATTCCGGGAATCAACGCCACAACTAAAGCCACGTAAACCTGGGTATCTGATATAGACATTGTTTAACATCTCCTGATTTCAGAGGTAATTAACCATTAATTTGCGTCAAATCGACCCTTGACCAAATATTTTGTTACAAGATGCAATATAAACTCACACCGTTATACCTTTCCAGCCTAGTTGCTCATCTTGAGTTTTCGGCAGAAATTAGCGGCGAGAGGTTAAGATTGGTTAAGGTAATCACGTTTTAGCCAATTTTAGCGGCTTACGCACTAGTTTTGGTTTGCACGTTCGGTTTTAAGTAATTTTTAATGCTAGACCAAGTTTTTAACTCCCCTTTTAATGTTGGAATGGAAGCCCCGTTGGTGCTGCTGATTCTAGTTGCACTAGAGGCAGTGCTATCAGCGGATAATGCGATCGCATTGGCGGCGATTGCGCAAGGTTTAGAAGATAGCCAACTCCAGCGTCGTGCCCTTAACTTCGGTTTAGTGGCTGCCTATGTCCTAAGAATCTCCCTGATCCTCACAGCAACTTGGGTAGTTCAGTTCTGGCAGTTTGAGCTACTCGGAGCAGCCTACCTGCTTTGGTTGGTATTCGAGCACTTCAGGTCCGAGGAAGATGAAGAACATCACCATCGTGGACCCCGATTTACTTCTTTATGGCAAACAATCCCCCTAATTGCCGTAACAGATTTGGCTTTCTCCTTAGATAGCGTTACAACTGCGATCGCCATTTCTGATAAAACTTGGCTCGTCATCACCGGCGGCACAATTGGCGTCATTACCCTGCGGTTCATGGCAGGGTTATTTATCCGCTGGTTGAAGGAATATCTCCATCTTGAGGATGCTGGCTACATTACCGTTGGCTTTGTGGGGTTGCGCCTCTTGGTGAGAGCGCTTAAACCGGAATTAGTGCCGCCCGAATGGTTAATGATTGCTGCTATTGCTCTGGTGTTCATTTGGGGATTCTCCAAGCGCACTGAGAACGAGTTGCTGGTAGAGCGTGAGACAAAGGAAGTTGAAGAATTAAGCGAGACGCGGTAAGGGACTTCCAGAAAAATAAATATCTATGGGCTATCGTAGTGGCACGATATATTGTGCCACTAAACCCCTGATTGGGAGGATTTATTCTTTGGAGTTCTCTTAGTTGTGGTTTGGGAAATGAAGCGATCGCTCTACGTTTAGAAATTTGATGAAACAGGGATAAAACCGTAGAACAAACTACCCTACGCTCGAAAAATTAGCGTGGGGTAGTTCCGTTTTCCCTCACTCGTTACTCATAAAGCCAAGTCGTTAAGCTTGG
>CBDTXL010000041.1:0-23618 GCA_965364435.1 uncultured bacterium | reverse complement strand
GTTGCCCTCACCCTGATCAGCTGGCGTCAACTAGCGATTAGCACTTCAACATCAGATCTTGATACTCAAAACTCTGTAAGGGCGGGTTTGGAAATCAACGAAGAAACTAATCTTCTGGGTAAACCGATTAAACCCGCCCCTACAACTCAAAAATCAAAACTATTCCCCAATCCCGTAGAGCGCCAGCTAGCGCGGTTCCAGGTACTGAGTGCTTGCTTTGTTGCTTTTGCCCACGGATCTAATGATGTTGGGAATGCGATCGCTCCTTTAGCTGCGATCGCTTATATCATTCGTACTGGTTCCGTTCCCCTAACTGGCTTTAGTGTCCCCCTGTGGATTTTAATCCTCGGCGGCAGTGGCATCGTTGCCGGGTTAGCAGTCTGGGGCAAAAAAGTAATTGCCACAATTGGGGAAAACATCATCCCTCTCCAACCCAGTAGTGGATTCTGTGCAGAAATCGCCACCGCCACCACCATCTTGCTCGCCTCACGCTTCGGGCTACCCGTTTCCACCTCCCACGCCCTGGTTGGCGGCGTTGTCGGCATTGGACTGATTCAGAACTGGCAGAGTGTCCGCGTCCAAACCGTCAAATCCATTGCGCTGGCATGGGTAATTACCTTGCCTGTGGCAGCTGGGTTAGGAGCGACTATCTTTTTCTGCCTCCGTCTGCTTTTCCTTCCAGGATGACAAGTCGCTGGTTATTTGCTTTGGGACTCGAATACAATAGACCTCTTGCACGCAGTCTATCGAAACCAACTTTCCAATCCGATTTCATCGGTATTTATCTGTGTTCATCTGTGTTTATCTGTGGTTCCAAATCCTAAATTCTGATTTTTACCAGAGGTCTAATGACAGCAACAAATGCCAAGCCTTAAAGATTCTCTGAAAAAAACAGCAGATTGCTCCTGAAGAAATCTGCTCAAAGTAGAAACACAGGATGCCAAAAACCTGGAATATAGATAAAACACGCGATAACGTTCCTAATCAGGTTCTTTTGGCTCAATAGAGGTGAAAAGCAAATGGGGCAACTGGACGAGCAACCGGAAAACTTTAGAGCCAGCGATCCACAGGCAGCAGAAGCTCTTTTGAGATCAATGACTCAGGATATTGAGAACCTGAGGCAAAATCTCCTTGTCCAGTTGTCTCAAGACGTTGAGCGCCTCCACAGGGAAAAATCCCAGTTAGTAGAGGACATCGACAAGCTGCAAGCTCAACGTCAGCAACAAATTGTCCAACAGCAAAAGTTGCTCCGGCAGATTGCCCCAGCTTTGGCAAACCAGCTACAAGAGTTACTGAAACAGCAGCTGAATCAGTTAGCAGTTCCCTCGCAAGTCTCAGACCAAGACGCTACCCTTCCTTTCGGAAACTCTGTTAGCGAAGCGACGACCGACGAGGAAGGAGTAAGGGAAGGGCAAAACCCTACGCAAACGCCTGTTGGCAGGACCCCTGGTTCGGACTCACCACCAGACTCAGCGGCTAGTGATTATAACGAGAATGCTTACCGATTAATCGCCTCTTTAGATTCCACCCTGAGAGCAACATTTAGAACACTCGAACAAGACCTCAGCAGCTATCAAAGTTCCCTCTCTCAACAGTTGGGTCAGATGTACAGTCTGGAGCAGCAAGGGGAGGCGATTTTAGAGACGCTTGTCAGTCGGCTCAGAAAAGAGATTCAATCCGAGTCATCTGCGATTAAGCCCACCCCTCAGGCTCCACCGCCAGCACCTACTCATCCCCCCTTGCCGCGTCAGGGTGGGTATCCGGAGAACAATCACCATACGTCTGTCGTCTCTTACCCTTCTGAGCAATCAATGCCAGTGGTGCCGCTCATACCGGAGCCAGAACCAGCTGTTGCAATCCCCCAGCCCCCAACGCAGTCTCAACAATCCTCGAAGCTCCTGCTTGGGTTTTTGCTGGTTTTGCTTTCCTTGCTGGTGTTGTCCTTCCAGAACGTATTCATCACCCTAATTCTCAACAAGTCCCCGGTCTTTGGGCTGTTTGAACAGGGAGGATTTATTTCTCCAGGTTTAGGAAATTCGCTACTCATCCTGTGGCTGCGGATGCTGGTTGTGGTGCCATTAATGGCGATTTTAGCGACTGTCCTCTACCCACGGGTGTGGCGAGATATCCAGCAGTTTGCTCAATCAAAAGACTGGTTTTTATTTATCCGAGTTTTGGGCAGTGGCTTCTTTCTGTTTTTGTCCCAGGTGCTAATTTATCTGGCTTTGGGGTCGATTTCACCGGGGGTTGCCATCACAATTTTCTTCATCTATCCCGTCTTAACCGTGCTGTTAGGATGGGTACTGTTTGGGGTTCGCCTCAACCTCTCTCGCAGCCTCGTCATCTTCAGCGTTTTGGTGGGGGTTGTGCTGAGCGCTCTTCCAAGTAGTAGAGCCGGTGATTTTTCTGGCATGGGCGTCAGAGCGGCGGCTGGTTCGGCGATCGCCTTCGCATTTTACGTCATCCTGGCGCAAACCTGTGCGAAAAAGCTAAATCCTGTCCCTTTGAGCTGGATTAACTTTGTACTCATCCTTAGCTTTTCCAGTTTCAGCTTGGCTGGTCCATTCCCAGAATCCTGGCGTTTCGATGTTGCTCCCACGATGTGGCCTAGTCTGCTCCTGTGCAGTCTGGTTTTGGGGGGCACTACACTCGTGAGCTATCTTCTTGACAACATAAGTATCAGAATGATTAGTGCCGCTAGAGCATCGATTCTTGGGGCAACTGTACCAGCGTTAACGGCGCTCTTGGCATGGGTGATTATTCAAAGCACTTTGCAGCTACAGCAAATCTTTGGCATGCTGCTAGTTACCCTAGGAGTTACTTTCCTGAGTTTTGAGCGGTTGCGTCGCCCTAACAAAACGACTCAACCGACTGCCAGGAAGCGAAATTGACATCCTCTGCGGCTAAATCGGAGATGCTCGCGGGAGCATAAGAGCCGAGATTTCGGTAAAAGAGCGATAGCGAAGCGAGAAGAGCGAAGCGCAGATCGCATCTCTAATGTGAACGGAGAGGGAGGGATTCGAACCCTCGTTAAAGTTACCCCTAAACAGCATTTCCAGTGCTGCGCCTTCAACCACTCGGCCACCTCTCCAGGGTAATTATGAATGCGTGAATTTTGAATTAATCAAACTCAGCGCACAGTCTCTAATTATACACTGGATTCATGACACAATCTTATACGATTCGGATTCGCGATCGCCAAACCGATACTCAACACACCTTTGAAGTGCCAGCTGATCGGTACATCCTGCACGCTGTGGAAAACCAGGGCGGAACGCTGCCTTTTTCTTGTCGCAATGGGGCTTGCACCACCTGTGCGGTGAGAGTTCTGGCAGGTGAAGTCTACCAGCCAGAAGCTATGGGACTTTCTCAAAAGTTGCGAGATAAGGGCTACGCTCTGTTGTGCGTGAGTTATCCCCGCTCAGACCTGGAAGTAGAAACACAGGATGAAGATGAAGTCTACGAACTTCAGTTCGGTCGCTATTTCGGCAAGGGAAAGGTTCGCTTTGGACTGCCACTGGATGAGGATTAGGGATTGGGGAATTGGAAATTGGGGATTAGACCCCATGAACTAGGCTTACGCCGAGCTTGTGCCTAAGAGGCACCACTACGAAGTGAGCTAACGTACACAAACGTTGAATGAAAATCTTTCTTCCCCCACTCCCTACTCCCTCCTCACCTTCGCTCCGGTCCCCACTCCCCACTGCCGGAGCGGAATTGCCCACTTTTATCGGGCGCTTCTGCATTTTCTGCTGCTGCGTTCTATTGCTGGGAGGTTGCCTATCCCCTCCTGTTCCCAAGGGAATAACCGTTCAGGTGCAGCAGGTGGTCAGCGGACAAACTCTGGATGTATTGAACACTAACCAGCAACCGCCACTGATTGAGCGGGTGAGGTTGATTGGCATTGAGGCACCAGACCTGAAGCAACACCCTTGGGGAGCGGCAGCAAAAAACCGCTTCGAGAAAATGATCACTAAAATAACAGGTCAGCAACTCGTCTTACAACCCGTTTTCCTGGAGCCAGATGTACAGGAAAAAGACAGCTATGGTCGCTGGTTAGCGTATGTTTGGCATGATAATGTGTTGCTTAATGAGCAGTTGGTAAAAGAGGGGTATGTGCTAGCCGCACCGCGATCGCCCAACAACAAATACGATTCTCGCATTGCCCGTGCCCAGGAATACGCCAGAATCATGGGATATGGCATTTGGAATCCAGACCAACCCATGCGCTTGACACCGGCAGAATTTCGTCGGCAAAATTCTTAGGGTTCGTACAAAAATCACTAGTGCAGCTCGGCAAAAGTTTTAACCAGTTTATGAGCCAACCTACCCCCGAACATCTAGAAATCTTCCTGGACATTGCCACCGAAGCCGCAATGGCTGCTGGTGCTATCTTGCAAGCCTACTGGGGGAAGTTGGAAGCAGTAGAAGAGAAAGGGCGTCCCGGAGACTTAGTTACCGTAGCCGATAAAGAGGCCGAAGCAGCAATCCTCAAGGTACTGCGGCGTCATGTACCCGAACATTCGATCCTGGCAGAGGAATCTGGTCAGCTGGGAGATAACACGAATGAATACCTCTGGGCAATCGACCCCCTCGATGGCACTACGAATTACGCTCATCAATACCCCATTGCTGCGACTTCCGTAGGGTTACTGATTTCTGGGATACCTCAGGTTGGAGTCATTTATAATCCGTTTCATGAGGAGCTGTTTCGCGCTGCTAGGGGCTTAGGTGCGACTCGCAATCGACGCCCTATTCAGGTTTCCCCTACCTCTGACCTCAGCAAGAGCCTGCTCGTCACCGGCTTTGCCTACGACCGACATGAGACCTCTGACAACAACTACGCTGAGTTCTGTCACCTCACTCACCTGACCCAGGGCGTCCGCCGTAGCGGTTCCGCAGCGCTGGACCTGTGTGATGTTGCCTGTGGACGAGTGGACGGCTACTGGGAGCGGGGACTTTCTCCCTGGGATATGGCCGCTGGGGTAGTGCTGGTAGAGGAAGCTGGTGGTAAAGTAACATCTTACGACCGTAGCCCGTTAATTATTCGGTCAGGTCGGGTTCTGGCAACAAATGGTAAGATTCACGAGAAACTGAGTACCGAACTTTTACAGGTTCCGCCAATGTCCACCTGGTAATAATTCCATTAGTTAGTCATGAACTTCCAGTACACCAGCAAACAGAGAAAATTTATGTTTAAAGTAGTTAAAGTCTTCTCTAATAGAAACGAGGTCTCAAGCGCAGTCTCTTGCTAAACAAAGCTGAGGTTAAGGGTTTACCGGTTATAGCAAAATCTAAGACATACTAGAAACAATTCTTTCGGCACAGAGATTGGACAGCGCCCTATGTCTTTTCAAATCGAACGCGGACTCTTTAAGTTTGATTTCACCGACTACCACGCAATTTTAGGAATTCCAGTGAATGCGGATGTTAAGGAAGTCCGTAAGCGGTATCTCAAGATTGCTCGAAACCTGCATCCCGACAGTAAGAAAGCCGGAAGCGATGCCGACAAAAAACTGGCAAATCAGTTGTTATCGAAACTCGTTAATCCGGCATACGAAATACTGTCTCAGGGCAATCGTGACTACTTTGTCAGCCTTGGACATATGGGTAGGCGTCTGGCTGCCGAAGGAGGGAAAATTTCAATTGCTAGCGAAGCAGCTAAACAATTAGCCCGGTCAGGTGCAAATTTAGACAACGCTTATAAAAGTTCATTGCAAAGCATTGCCGCCATCCAATACGAATCCCTTGACCAAGCCTTAGAAAAAATTGCTGAAATCAGTGAACTCAATCTGGTTTACTTGATGCTTAAAGGGGGCAAGGGTGAAGGTATAAAAAACGCTAGTGGTAAAACGCCCACAGGGGCTAGTGCGGCTGACGAAAGAACTCCCGCCAGCAGCAGTTCCCAGGGAACGTCGGGAGGCTATAGCAGCAAGGGACCCGAGTCTTATCGTGCAGCGAGAGTTGATGATTATATCCGTCGTGCGGAAGGATATATGGCGCAGGACAAGAACAATTTTGCCGCAGCCGTTTTGGAGTTGCGAGAGGCGCTCAAGTTGGATCAACGCAACAGCACGTGTCATAGTTTATTGGGGATCGCTTATTTGAAGCAAAATCAGCCGGGAATGGCTAGGGTTCACATTAATCAAGCCTTGCAATTGAACCCCAAGGACGAAAAAGCGTTGAAGGGCAAAGAGTATCTCGAAAGGTTGGCTCAGAAAAACACGGGTGGGAAGCCAACGGTTCCTCCTAAGCAAGACAAGGGCAAATCGCCTGATAACCCCTCCGGTGGCTTGTTTGGTGGTCTATTTGGCGGTAAGAAAAAGTAATGGTTCATCAACCCCCGGCAGGTGCAAGGGATTTGCTGCCCCTGGAAGTTGCCCAAAAACGCTGGATTGCAGACCACTTGCAGCAAGTATTTCACCGATGGGGTTATCACCGGATTATCACATCAACTTTGGAGTGGTTGGATACCCTGATGGCAGGTGGAGCGATCCAGCGTTCAACAGTTATCCAGTTCCAGGATGCTGAGGAAGGAACATTAGGGCTGCGTCCGGAATTGACGGCTTCGATCGCACGGGCTTTTGCAACCCGGATCGCAGGGAGTACAAGTGAGACAATGCTATCCCTGCCGGAGCGACTTTATTACAATGGCAACGTGTTCCGCCGGTCAACAGTTGGTCACCACGGGCGTCAGTTGGAGTTCTACCAGTCAGGCGTCGAACTGCTAGGTGCTGGAGGACTGTTGGCAGATGCGGAAATTCTCCTATTGCTGGCAGATTGCCTGAATCAACTGGGTTTGCAGCAGTGGTATTTGATTTTAGGGGAAGCGGGACTGACGCGATCGCTCCTTTCTCCCTTCCCCCAGCCAGTGCAAGACAAAGTTCGCAAAGCGATCGCCGATCTTGATCGCGTCACCCTGGAAACTCTGCCCCTTTCCCCCCAATTACGAGAACGGGCGCTGTTTCTCTTTGACCTCCGGGGACGCCCAGAGGATGTCTTGCAAAAGGTTGCCAGTCTGGATTTAGACTCATCAGAGCATCAGATTGTTAACAAACTCAAATCCCTAATCGAACTCCTCAACCAAAGTTCTCCCACAGCCGTTCCCTTAATTCTCGACCTCAGCCTTGTCCAAACTTTTGACTATTACACAGGCATTGTCTTTGAAGCCGTCAGTGATACCGATGCCAATCAGCGAGTTTTGGGTCAGGGTGGTCGTTATGATCAACTGCTAGGACTATATCATCCTCAGGGAGAAACCTACCCAGGAATTGGTTTTTGCCTCAATATTGAAGACCTACACTATACTTTGCTCTCAAGTAGTCAGCTGCCCCAGGAGACACCAGCAAGTGACTGGTTAGTCGTTCCACAGACGCCCCAGGCTGAGGCTGCTGCTTTTACTTATGCTCAAAAATTGAGAAATTCCGAGCATTTGGTGCGAGTGGAGATGGATTTGGGTGGGCGATCGCCAGAAGATATCCGGGAATACGCTCGTAGTCGCCGCATTACTCACATTGCCTGGATTAATGCTGATGGTATACCAGCGATCGAGACGCTGACCTAGGGGAACTGGATTTACTCCCCTCAAGGCTGGGGGGCTTGCACGATAGTATTTGCGTAAGTCCGATCAGTGACAAATTATGTCTTCTGCCTTTGCAGTTGCCGCCCGCTGAGGCGCGGTGCCCACAAGAATTCGTCCATCCGCTGTAACTGTCATGCCCTGTGCTTCCTGAATTGGATCGCCCAGTTTCCAGGGCTTGGGCATTGGGGTTTGAGAATTGAGACTTGGGGAAGAAGCTTGTTGCTGAGCCTCAGTGGGAATCGCTTGAACATCGCTTACTTTATACTCACCCCGAATCGCGTCATAGGGATTGCGGGGTAAGCCGCCAGTGCCAGTAACGGTGAAACTGCCCTGTCCAACGTTGCGGCGGGCGAGGCAGCTGCCCGCAATCACTTGCTCTGACCCGACAAAAGTCGCTTCCAGGGGGTTGAGGGCGCTCTGCAAATCGATATCGGGGGACTTAATTTCTACTGTCCCATCAATGCCCAACTCAGAGCTGGCGGTGATCTTGCTGTCAGGGGAAAGAAAGATCCTTTGGACGCTGATGCCGATATTTCCACCTCGACCCTTGAAGGCATTGGCTGTGATGTTGCTATTTTCCAGGGCGACAATGGTGTTAGTTTTGATGTTGATATTGCCGCCGTTGCTGGTGCCGCCAGCCATAGTATTTATCTGACTGTTGCGGCGCAACTGTAAATTGTGCGATCGCAACGTGATATTCCCGCCGACGCCCGTTTCAGTTTCAGCAGTGATCGCTGCTTGATTGTCCACAAGCAGAGAGCCAGCGTCGATTTCTATATTGCCTGCAATTTCTCCTTTTGAGGTAGCAGTCGATACGGACGCTCCATCCCGGACAACTAACTGCCCCGTGCTTATCTTGATGTCACCGGCACCACCAGTTCCCCGACTCAGAGTTGCCAAATTACTCACCTCCGATGCTAATAAGGGTGAGCGACCAATTAGTTCCACCCAATCCGATGCCTTGATGGTTAGCGTTCCCCCCCGACCCGCACCAAAAGTAGCCGCGCCGATTCCAGCCCCCTCTCGGATTGTTAACTGTCTAGTTTCAATATTGATGTTCCCAGCAGCGCCAGTGGCATTAGGATAAGCATTGGCAAACAACCCACTCTTAAAGTGACCATCCGGTGTGGTGCCAGTCAGTTCTACCCTATCCGATGCTCTGATTGTCAACGTCCCCCCCTGACCCTTACCAAAAGTAGACGAGCCAAGCGCGCCCCCTGAAGAAGCCCTAAACGTTCCGGTTTGCACAGTAACTTTGCCAGCATAGCCGTCGCCAAAATTATCAGCAAACAATTCTGAGGCAATGAGTTCCACCGAATCGGACACCTTCGCCGACAAGTCCCCTCCCTCACCGTTGCCAAAGGTAGCCGTTGAGATGAAGGCACCCTCCCTCATACTCAACCTTCCGGTTTCAATCCTTAAATTACCGGCGTTGCCAGAACCGAATGAGAGCGAGAACAAGCCACTTCCGATCTGAGAAGGGCGGTTAATTTCCCCAACAAAAAGCTTGTTCAGAACCTCCTGCAATTCTCCATTACCAATCAATTCCACAGAAGATGCTGCTACAGTTAAACCGCCCCCTGCACCTTGAGCAAAGGTAGAAGCCGATACAAAGGCTCGATCTTGAAGCTTGAACTGAAGTGCCCGGATAGCAATGCCACGACCATCTTGACTTCCCAGGGTATCAGCGAGAATGCTTGACCCTTGGGTAAGAGTCACACTCCCTCCCCGCACCTGGATTTGTCCGCCACCTTCACCACTGGCATTAACTGAAGCTGCTTTAGATAGTTGAATATCCTGGAACTTCTGGACACCCTCGTATCCCAAAGCAAACCCTCCCTTTGTCCCCCCTGGGTCAGGGGGGGTGGGTGTGAGGCTGACAAAACCAGCTCCCCCAACAGCGCCCAGCTCAATTCTTCCTCCTGATGCTGTCAGATGACCCCCTTCTAGGCTAAGGTTACCGCCAATTAGCCCTAGAGTTTGACCGGGCTGCACTTGGAGTCCGACGATTTGACCACCGCTATCGGTTGCCTTGGATTGATTGACAATGCTCCCATTGGTCTGACCGAACCCCAGACCAATGGGTACGCTGACGGTCAAAAGAGGTGTAGTAGCTTGAGCAGGTGTTGCACTGAACTGGTTGCCATCAGCAAAGTGGAGAGTATTGGCAGTAGTAGCCAAAAATGCACCTTTGATGTCTAACTGGGCATTGGCACCAAAAATGATCCCCTTTGGATTGAGTAAAAATAGGTTAGCACTGCCATTGGCACGGATTAAGCCGTCGATGTTCGAGACTGACCCACCCGTCACCCGACTGATGATGTTCTGGATTTCCAAGGCATTGTTGAAGTAGGCGGTGCTACCAGTGGGAACCGAAAACTGATCAAAGCTGTGAAACAGGTTGCTACCAGCAGTCGTTCCCCCCTCGATCATCAAGGTGTTGCCATTGAGGTTGATTCTGGAATTGTTCGGCAGGGTGCGATCCGGGACAATCTGCGCTTGGACTGGCAGGGGTGCCAGCAGACAGGAGAGCATAATGACACTAGCTGGGACACAGTCAGGGTGAGAGGGTTTCATGTATCCACCAGTAAAGATTACCTACCGTTGAAGGTTGTTTGCCAAACCGAAATTCCAGCGTATCCAAAATAAACGGAACTGGCTGTTGTTGCCCTTGTCTAAGGCTTTTCTGCTTGAGGTGTTTTCAGAAGCAGGGCAAGTGATCTGGAGCCACCGGGTGCATCCCGATGCCAGCAAATCTTTTTTTCGGGTAAGCGTTAAATGAGGTTAATAGACTTACTTAAACTGTATTGCTGCTTTTTTTGGGATGCACGCGGAGCCACCTGCTACATCTCCGAAGCGATCGCGCACTAGCTACTCAGAAGAAGGGCGATCATACTTTGTTGGCAGTGTCTGACATTCAGGGTTAGCCTTGAGCAGGCTGTACTAATATAATACCGATGTACTAATAACCACGGAAACGTATAATACATATTTCTGTACAACATCCGTTAAATTTCACTGTTTACAGGGAATTTGAACGGAGTAAGAGAAATGACCACGAAGATAGACTCTGCTCGCGAATTACTAGAAGCCGCATACAACCAACTTAGTTTTATTGAAGGTGACCTTCTCAGTTCAAATGTCACTCCTGGAGATCTGTCCCCAGAACAGTGGATTGAAAAAGGGGATTGGTTATCTCTGGCGAAACAGGTTGGAGCGGAGAGGGTCTTTTTCGTAGAGAACAATCCTGTAATCGTCTTCGCCAGTAGTGAAGCCCAAGAGCAAGATGTCTTGCGTAAGGTCTTCAATAATATCTGGTGTATGGCACGCCCTCGGCTCTTGTTCCTGGCAAAGCAGGGAGAACTAGCTGTCTATGACCTGACTAAACCTCCAGCGAAAACACTTAAGGAATGGCGAAAAGCTAAACTTCCTGGTGTTGCCAAGAGCATAGCTGAGGTAGCAACTGTGTTGCACCGCTATCGACGTGAGCAAATTGAATCTGGAAAACTGTTTGAAGATGAACGTTTCGGTAAAACTAATCAACGTGCCGATCAATCTCTGATTCGGGATTTAAAGGCAGTCCGTGCTGAGCTGATTCGTCAAGGACTCAAAAAGGAGAAGTTGAAGTATGCCCACGCACTTATTGGCAGATCAATTTTTATTCGGTATTTGGAAGACCGAGAAATCTTGACGCGAGATTATTTTGATAAGGTGGCAGGCGACAATTCTGAATGGCAAACCCTCCTAAATACTCCACCGAATAAACCCGATCTTGATCCAGAAATGGAAAAACTACTTTATCCACGAGTCTTGGCAAGCAAGGACTTTACTTATGCACTTTTCGAGCAGCTTGCAGAAGATTTTAATGGAGATATGTTTCCCTCAGATGCTCAGGAAAAAGAAGCAGTTAATCCAGGACACTTATTGTCATTACAAAGCTTTTTAAGGGGCGATACAGGTTCTCAGAAAAAACTGTTTTTCTGGGCTTATAAGTTTGAAATTATCCCTATTGAGCTTATCAGTAGTATTTATGAAGAATTTTATCATAGCTCACATACTGACTCAGGGAATCATGGTACTCATTACACTCCTAGTTCTTTAGTAGAGTTTGTCCTTTCTCAGGTACTAACGAGAGAATGCCTTGAGAAAAATCCTCGTGTTTTAGACCCGTGCTGTGGTTCAGGTATTTTTCTTGTCGAGTCTTTTCGTCGGATTGTGCGATATCGTATTCAAAAAAACAATGGGCAACGATTAATATCTGAAGAATTACGCCAGATTATGCGTGATCAAATTGCTGGCATTGAAATCAATGATGAAGCTGTACGAGTTGCTGCATTCAGTCTTTACTTGGCACTTTTACACTATCAAGAACCACGAGCTATTTGGAGACAGATTGAACAAGGACTACGCTTACCTAGCCTGAAGTATCAAGAGAACATTTTTAATACAGAAAATGAGCAATTTAACAATCTCATTGAAGCCAATGCCTTCGACATAGATTCAAAGGTAAAGGATGATACTTTGCTTAGTAGATTTAGTAGTGGATGTACTGATGTTGTTGTCGGTAATCCACCTTGGGGTGAACCCAAAAGGAATGATAAAGCTGGTAATGCTGCCTTAAAAAAGGCACTTGAATGGTGTAAGCAGCATAACAACCCTGTGGGTGATAAAGAGCCTTCACAAGCCTTTATCTGGAGAACGCTCAATCTCCTGCGTGAAGGAGGTCGTGCAGGACTATTAGTTTCAACAGGTGTTTTCTTCAAACATAATCCAACTAGTCGAGCATTTCGACAAAAGTGGTTAAATTCAGTAAATCTTACAGAAGTGGTTAATTTGGCACATGTGCGAGATGACTTTTTTAGTACAATATCTCCATTTGCTGCTGTATTTTTTCAAAAAGATTCAACAGAATATAAAGATACTAGAACTCGCTATTGGTCAGCAAAGAAAACATTGCTTGCAAGCCGTTTAAAAGCTGTTGTCTTGAATCGTACTGATCTTCGTTTGGTACGCCAAAACGAACTAATAAATGATGATAGACTCTGGAAAATTTATTTGTGGGGAAGCCATAGAGATTATGCTTTAATTAGTGCATTGGAACTAGATGTAGCTCTTGAAAAGCTCTGTGAACCTAGTGGAGTCGGTCAGGGTTTCAAAGAGGCTAATAAAAATAAATCATGTGAATGGCTATGTACATATCAAGAGTTTCCTACTGATAGCTTCCAAAGGTATGGTTCTATTGATTTAACCTGCCTTATACCCGTTCCTGAAACAGTTGAACGCAGAGGGGTTAGAGAGGTATATGAAGGAAAGCGCCTTCTGATTAAACGTGGTATTTCACAACGTATTGACCCCAAAGGTCAGATTATTGCTAGGTTGGAATCTGAACGGTTCTGTTTTCGGAATTCAATACAGGGCATTAAGTTAGCAGATTCTCAAGAAGTAAAGTACAAAATATTACTAGCGATTTTTTTGTCATCGCTGGCTCGATACTATTTCTTTTTGACTGCCAGCAACTGGGGAATTTGGCATCATGAGATTTACTTAGAAGAGGTGCTAAACATGCCAATCAGATTTCCAGAAGATCAGTTAGTACAAAACCGGATTATTAGCATAGTCGATCAATTGCGAGGTTGGAATCCAATTCATTGGAGCCTTGAGCATCCACAGGGCAAAACAAATGAACAGATTCATGAAGAACTAGCTGCTCTTGAACAGAGTTTGGATGAAGCCATTTTTGATTTGTATGAGCTGAGGGAATCAGAACGAGACCTAGTTCGTGATATGTGCGAGGTTGGAATAGAGTTCTTTTACAACCACGCGAAGAGCAAGGCTGTAGAGCCAGTGGATAGGATGCATCCTTCCCAAGCACAGGGAATCTATAGAGATATTCCATCTAGGCGTGAACAGCACAATGGATTAGAAGGTTATCTACATGCATTTCTCAAAGTATGGAATCGTGAGTTAGAACCTGAAGGTGAGTTTCGCTGGAGGATTATTCGACCTAGCGAAAATGGGTCTATGCTGGCTATCATATTTTCAACTCAAGAGAAGGGAGAGTCGTTACCTGAAATTTCTAAGTCTGAGCAACAAGAATGGTTAGAAGTTCTGAACCAACTTAAAGGTAATCTTTTAGTTCCTTATAATAGTGACAAAATATACATTGATGGCATGGTTCGAGCAGTAACTGATACTGATATCATCATAATCAAGCGCAATGAGAGGCGGCTCTGGACTCGAAGTATGGCTCGTGAAGATGCTGAAGCAACACTGCTTCAAGCAATAAATTTACAAGAAGTTATGGAAGGTATTTCTCAATGAGCCGACCTCTTATCAAGAAGATAGACTCGTGGGCTAATTTTGAAAAGCGGGTTTTGGAAATATTCATCCTTGCATTGAGAAAACTAAGAGATGAACCGTCTCTTCCAGTTGAAGAAGATAGTATAAAAGACAATAGTTTGAATCGCCGATTATGTTTTTGCTTACGTCGTGCAATCCTAGAGTGGGAAGAAGCCAATGGAGATATGGTTAGTCCTTTCCCAGAATATAACTGCAAAAAAGCACCTGATATAGATAACGAAGAAATACCAGCTTTAAGTGAACAAAAAATACCAGATTTTAAATGGCAATTTAGAGATCATGCAGCAACCGATCCTGCAAGGAGTTTCATACATTACGAAATAGAGTGCAAACGTATAGGCTCACCAACAAGCTCTAATTGGATACTTAACGAAAATTACGTAAAACATGGCATTCTTAGATTTGTAAATATTGAATGGTGTTACGGCAAATTTTCCCGTTCAGGTACAATGATTGGCTACATTCAAAATATGAATGAAAACGATATTCTAACTAAGGTGAACAATGCGGCACTAGCAGCTTCTTTAACAACTCTTATTCTTTCAAAAGATGGCTGGAAAATTGGAGATGTAAGCAGACTTGAACAAAAATTAGACCGGCCAGACGTTCCACCTACCCCATTTGATTTAAGACATCTCTGGGTAGACTTGCGACATCACTATAAAGGTACTGCTAAGAAATCTAAAAGCAAATTTAAAGTAAAAAGTACTGCTCCAAAGCCTTGATTAACTAGATCTATTGAGTAGCAACGCTGGCAATACCTTTATAGGTTTTAGCTCTAAGCCTCGCTCGAATATCTCATCAATAGGGAGCATCTGACCATCAATCGTCATAAACTTATGATCATTGGTTGCTCGAATAATTGAACCATCTTCCAGATAATATTCAAATACTTCTTGCTGTCCACGGTCATGCCACTGTGCGATCGCCTGTGTATAAACATAACCATTACCATCTACGCTGTACACAGTGCATTCAATACCTTCCTCAACGATTTTGCCAATGGGCATTGGGCCATATTCAACTGTAAGTATCTCAGTGTCATAACTCAAACAATATTCAGCAAATTGAATCATTTGCTCAAATAAGTGTTCCGCTACTGGTTTGGGAACTCCATTTTTAGCTGAGCCATCAATAAACGTTTCTCGATGCTTCTGCATCTCAGAAACCTTCTTTTTTCCCATTGCTCTCCGAAGCAAATCCGCTTGACCTAGAGAATACCCTGCCAAGTCTTGAGCCATTTTCATAATTTGCTCTTGATACACAAGGATTCCATAAGTCTCTTTGAGAATCGGCTCTAACAGCCGATGCTCATACTGTATTTTTTTACTATCATGCTTGCGTTCAATAAACTTATCAATTAAACCTGCATCCAGAGGTCCAGGTCGATAAAGTGCCAAAATTGAAGAAATATCTTCAATACTAGAGGGTTTAAGACCTCGCACCACCTGACGCATTCCAGAAGATTCTAATTGAAAGATGCCTTCTAAATCACCTTGTTCTAATATTTTATAGGTTTTTTTAATATCTTTAGGAATTTGATTTAATTCCCCCTTTTGTAAGATGTGGAAAGCCCTCCTTTCATCAAGAGGCAGCTGGTCTAAATCAAGTTCAATGTTACGGTGCTTCTTAATTAATTCAGCACTTTTTTGGATAGTTGTTAGATTTTTTAATCCCAAAAAATCCATTTTCAACAGCCCCAGTGATTCCAGGTCTTCCATGAAATACTGGGTGATGACAGCGCCATCATTATTCACTTGCAAGGGGACAATTTCATCCAGAGGTTCCGCTGAAATAACTACACCGGCAGCGTGAACCCCAAACGTTTTATTCGTCCCTTCAATTCGCATTGCCATGTCTACCCAATGTTGAACCTTGGGGTCTTTATCGTAAGCCTCTTTAAACTCTGGTGCCGGTGTTTGATCGGAAATCATCACCGAGAGTTTGGTTGGCTTACCCCGCACTACAGGGATGAGCTTTGCCATCTGGTCAGATTCCTTGTAGGGGATATTTAACACTCTGGCTACATCTTTCAAGACGGCTTTAGAGGTTAGGCGGTTAAATGTAATAATCTGAGCGACCCGGTCTTTGCCATACTTACGGGTCACGTATTCAATCACTTCATCGCGTCTTTCAATGCAGAAATCTGTGTCAATATCCGGCATAGATTTCCGCTCTGGGTTCAGAAAGCGCTCAAAGAGAAGTCCATGATGGACTGGGTCAATGTTGGTGATTTTTAGGGCGTAAGCAACAAGAGAACCAGCCGCAGAACCGCGACCTGGTCCTACTGGAATTCCTTGGTCTCTGGCATATTTGATGTAATCCCAAACTACTAAAAAGTAGGTTGAAAACCCCATCTGCTGCATCATTTTCAGCTCATACTCTAACCGCTCTTTATAAACGGGGTCAATTTCACTACGAGAACGGCACCTTGTGCGTTCTAAGAGTCCTTTCCAGGCAACTTCTTCTAGGTAGGTATCAGCAGTATGACCGCTAGGTACGGGGTAATCGGGGATGCGGGGTTCCCCCATAATTTCGTAGGGTTTGACTTTGTTTGCAACTTCTAGGGTATTTGCGATCGCCTCTTTAATCACATCATCTGGCAGATGGTCTCGGAACAGCAGCGCCATCTCCTCTGGGGACTTCAGATACTCGGTACCGCTGTAGCGCATCCGTTTATCCTCTTCAATCAGCTTGCCAGTCTGAATACACAGCAAGGCGTCGTGAGCTTCGACATCGTAGCAGGAGATAAAGTGAGAGTCATTCGTCGCAATGATTTTAATCCCTAGCTCACGGGCAATCTTGACGATTTCAACGTTAACGACGCGGTCTTCTATGGAACCGTGGTCTTGAATTTCGAGATAATAATCATCCCCAAAGACATTTTTGTACCACTGAGCAACTTCACGAGCAAGCTTTGGGTCGCCGTTGAGAATGGCTTGGGGAACTTCACCCCCCAAACAGGCACTGGTAACAATCAAATCTTCGTGATACTGCTGAAGTAGTTCTTTGTTGATACAAGGGCGGGCAAAAATACCTTTTCCTTGGAAGCCCTTGAGGTGAGAAATTGTGGTTAACTTAACTAAATTTTTGTAGCCTTGGTTACTTTTTGCCAAGACGACTTGGTGATATTTGCGGTAACGCCCCTTTGTTTCGATGTCAGCGTTGATCACATACATCTCGTTGCCGATGATCGGCTTGATGTTCCGGCTGCGGCAGACTTTGATAAGCTCGATCGCACCGTACATAACACCATGATCTGTGAGTGCGATCGCGGGCATTCCCAATTCCACGGCTCGCTCCACCAGTTCTGGCAGCTGAGAAGCACCATCAAGCAGGCTGTAATCACTATGAATATGCAAACCAACAAAGGACATGGGCTTTTCAACCGATGACAATTCAGGAGATGAGACTAGACTAACGGATTCTGGCCTCTATATTTAGTGTTTTTATATCAGTTAACTCTATATATAGGGTTATTTCGGCTGTAAAGCCGTGTTGCTCCCTGATTTAAGCTTAGAGAAAGAAACCTCTCAATCCCACTAATGAGAAACCAACGCTCACGATACAAGTAGCAGTACTTGTAGGTCAGTAAGGTTGAGGTTGCTGTGACAAATATTATATGAGTGTCTTAAATATATTGTAGTACTTTAAACGGCATGGGTTGAAGGTCGCGATAAGTCTACGCAACGCAACGGCCAGCCCTAACGCTTATTCGGCTTAGGTCTTGGCTAGACGGAAGTCCACGGCAGGGCGGATTGGATAACAGCTGCATATCCTTGTAGAGACGTTCCGGCGGTACTGCTCGCGCAGAACCCGAAAGGTACGTCTCTACGATCAAAAACGAATTGGGGGTGGTGAACGCTAAATCGATGGCGATCGCAAATGCCATTCGGTAGATTGCTCATAGGCATAAGCAACCTGAAGCAACTGGTCTTCACGCAAGACTTTGCCAATCAGCTGCATCCCAATCGGTAGTCCATTCCCATCAAAGCCACAGGGTACACTCATTCCTGGCAAACCAGCGAGGTTGAGTGGGATGGTCATCAGGTCAGTGAGATACATACTTAAGGGGTCTTCCGTCTTTTCCCCAGCTTTAAATGCCGTGGTGGGAGCGGTGGGACACACTAGTACATCTACTTTCTCAAAGGCACCCTCAAAGTCTTGTTTAATCAGAGTGCGGACTTTTTGGGCTTTGAGGTAATAGGCGTCGTAGTATCCTGCTGATAGAGCATAGGTGCCTAACATAATCCGACGTTTGACTTCTGCACCGAACCCGGCGGCACGAGTTTTAGTGTACAGCGAGAGAAGATTGTCGGCGTCAGAGGCACGGAAGCCATACTTGACACCATCGTAGCGAGCGAGATTTGCCGATGCCTCACTAGGGGCAATGATGTAGTAGGCAGGCAAACCGTAGCGGAACCGGGGACAGGAAACGACATGGATTTGGGCACCCAAGTTTTGCAGCTGATCGATCGCTTTGGTGACTACCTGTTCAACAACGGGATCTAAGCCCTGGCCAAAGGTTTCTTTAATGATGCCAATCCTGAGGCGTCCTCTGGGATGAAAATTGGGTTGGAGTGACTTGGCGTAGTCGGGGATTTCGACGTTGAGACTGGTAGCATCGTTGGGGTCATAACCCGCGATCGCACTTAATAAAATCGCCGCATCTTCTACCGTTCGTCCAAATGGTCCAATTTGGTCTAAAGAAGAGGCATAGGCAACGAGACCATAACGGGAAACTAGACCATAAGTGGGTTTGAGTCCAACGACGCCGCAAAAAGAAGCCGGTAGACGAATCGATCCGCCGGTGTCGGAACCAATAGCGATCGTACACTCTCCCGACGCCACCGCTGCCGCCGAGCCACCTGATGAGCCTCCTGGCACCCGCGACAAATCCCAAGGATTAGCCGTGACTTGATAGGCAGAGGTTTCGGTGGAACTGCCCATTGCAAATTCATCTAAATTGGTTTTGCCCACCATCACCGCCCCAGCATCCTTGAGCTTTTGCGTCACCGTTGACTCGTAGGGTGGCACAAAATTTTCCAGAATCCGGGAGCTACAGGTAGTGCGAATTCCCTTGGTACACATATTATCTTTGATGCCAATAGGAATCCCCGCCAAGAGTCCAATTTCTTCACTCCTCGCGATTTTGGCATCCACTTGACGCGCCTGTTCTAAGGCGTGTTCTGAGGTGACGCTCAAAAAGCTGTGTAACTTCGGCTCTAGCGCCTGAATCCGGTCTAGGGCTTCTTGGGTGATTTCGACAGCTGAACGTTCTTTGCGGATGAGTTGTCTGTGCAACTCGCGGATGGATGCCATGCAGCGTCTCCTTTCTGAGTCCAAATGCAAACTTCAGTATAAGACTACGGCTGGGATGAGGAGTAACCAGCATAGAAGTGCAGGACTGACGCCATGATTATAGCGATCGCTCGGTGTTGGAGTGTTCACTGACTGATGCTCCGAGAGCTATGTAGGTCACAGGTACGCCTAAAAGCCAGCAATGTCAAGTAATTCAGCTAATTAGCGCAAGCGATTTCAGCGATATTGCTGAAGTTTTATCAGAATCATCCTGATGCTCCGGAATCTGCTACGGCGCTTGGAATGATAGCTCAGATGAATCTTCTTGACGATGGGGAGCTTGGTATGACTGTGAAACTTAAATCACTTACACCAGTTTTGACGGCAGTGGCGATCGCTCCTGGTTTAACAATTAGTACTGAACCCAGTCAAGCACAAAGCAATCCTGCTCCCGATCAAAGGGGATTTTACTGCGATAACTCGACGGGTGTGCCAATGACAATGTACCAAAATGCTGGCGGTAGTGTAGAGCGTTGGATTGAATGGAGTTCTGGTGTTTTTAGCCGGAGTGGGTATAGTCCGTTAACTCGTTGTCAGAAAGTTAGTGAACGGCTGGAAACCCAGCGCCGTGCTGGAAGGCTAAAGTACATTACTTCAAGTATGCAACAGAGTCTACCTGTCGTCTGTACAGCTACAGATGGGGGTGAATGTGATGTCATGCTATTTACGCTTAGGCGGCGGGAAGATGTGGTTCCCGTTATGAGTAAGCTTCTAGCTTTGCGAGAGGGAGTCAAAGGAGTATCTCCTCTGCGGTTGTAGAAGTACTCAACTGTTTCTGTTTGACTGCACGGAATAAATAACTCGCGCATCTACCAGGTATTAGATAAACGCTTCAAAAATTACTCAACCTATTGGATAAGTTATGCGCCAGATTCGCTTCGCTGCGATCGCTTTTGTTGGTTTAGTTACTGCGATCGCAAGTTCTTTCATTGACCCAGGCACTTTTTTCCACCGCACTCTCTCTTTTACACTCTGTTCGGTTCTTAGTCTTACTTCCAATCTTTGCTATGCGAACTTAGCTAGGAATTCTGGCGATCGTGCAGTTGCTGCTCTTCCTCCCACAGAGCAAACACAAAATACTTTCCCAGCGCTTAATTTTTCTCCCTATTTCCAGTCAACTCGACCAGAATTTGAGCAGCCTAACTCTAGCCCCACTAACCCACCTACTTCTGCTCCTCAGAATGTCCCTGGAGATAGCGATCGCACTCCTCAAGTTGACAAATCAAATCCAAGCCAGCTTAATCAGCCACAAGTCAATCCTCAAGTTGACAGCTCTAATGCTAACTCTTCAATCCAGTCGTCGTTTGTAACGATTGAACGAGGCAGACGGTATCAACTTAAGGATGCCAATCCTGATAGAAGCAAGCAGTATACAGCAGAATTCATAGTAGCTGATGGGCAAATGTTTTTGAACTCGATGGTTGTAACAGTCAGAACAGATAATAGTTTGCCTACAGAAGTTTATAACATTCAATTTGAGCGAAATCGTTTAGGTCTGAAAGTGACAAGTAACAAGGAACAGACTTGGACACTCAAAAAAATAGGTTCAAACAGGTGGCTGAGTGAGTTTACTAAAGCTGATGGCACTTCTACAATTTGGGAATTTCCGGCTAAAATCCGTAATTCTACTCTACCGAGTAAACTCATATTTTTAAATACAACATTCAATAAAAATATTCTTATGCAGAGTAACTATCTTATTGCTCTAAATCCATTTTGCTTGGCAGATAAGGAGATTCGGAAAATTCTCAATTCACTTAAAGAAATACAGGAAAAGGTTCTTGAGTTGTTTAAGGGGTTTGCTGAGGATGTAGCTGGAAACCTTCCAGAGCGAGCGGGAAACCTCAATGAAGAAGAGGTTGAACAGGTACAAGATGGTGCTGATAAAATCGGCGACACGATGGAAGACATTCACGAAGACATAAACAATAGCCTTAGTCCTGAAGATTGCCAAGATGATGACCATAAATCTCAGCCACAACCACAGTATGGAGGAGGGGAAACTTGGGGTGAACCTCACCTAGTAACCTTCGATCGCCTAAAATACGACCACCATGCAGTTGGAGAATTCATCCTTGCTAAATCCACCGATGGTAATTTTGAAATCCAAGTCCGTGAAGCGGCTGTTCCTGCTTCATCCCAAGTCGCCCTAAATACCGCAGCGGCGATGAAAGTTGGTAACACTCGCGTCGCCTTCTATGTCAAAGATTTCCCTGACTCAGACACCACCAATCCCCTACGAGTAGATGGAAAACCAACAGTGATACAGGGCGGCTCTCTATCTTTACCAGGAGGCGGCACTATCACTCAAGTGAATCAAGGCAGTTACATAGTTGAGTGGACTACAGGTGAACGGGTAGGTGTCAAAGTAGACAGTTTTGGAAGTTCTGCCTTATTAGATATCAACCCCGCTTTACCGCAGACACGGCAGGGGCAGCTTATTGGATTACTTGGTAACTTCAACGGCAACCCCGATGACGACCTAAAGAGCCGTGATGGAAAAGTTTTGCCTCCACAGTCAACCATTAATCAGGTTAGCCAGATTACCCAGAATCTCACCAATTGGGTGCCTATACCACTCAACCAAGTCGAATCCCTGTTCCTTGAGCAATTGCACAAGCAATTTGGCGATAGTTGGAGAATTAGTCAACAGGAATCCCTGTTTGATTACGCCCCAGGTAAAAACACAGAAAGTTACACGAATCGTGCATTTCCCAATGGCTTCCAAGTACTGAGAATGTTATTGCCTGCTCAGGTACAAGCCGCCGAAGCTGCTTGTCGGCAAGCCGGAGTACCTTCAGAACGGTTAGAAGGATGCCTCTTTGATGTGGGGGTAACTGGAAATGCCGATTTTGCCAAAGTTGCCGCTAACGCCCTCACCAATATCGTCAGGGACAGAATTCAAAATGAAATTCAGCAGCGAATTCCAGTTCCCGTAAAAATCCCTGGCTTACCGTTTTAGAGCAGTCAGGACTGTTTCATTCTCCTGCAAATCGCCAGGGACTTAAGTCCCTGCGTCATAGCCCAAGTCGTCTAAAGACGACTCAACTCCTGATTATTAGTCCTCTTAAGAGGACTTTAGCTATGAGACAGGGGTTTCAACCCCTGGCGGATGAACGCTACTAATCTTTGAGGTAACTTATGCGTCGAATTCAATTTTGGGCAACAGTACTCGTTAGCCTACCAACAGTTTTAGGAGTTGGAATTTTAACGCCTGTCTTCATCTCCCCCGCTATCTCTCAATCGACACAGATAGCTCAACGCCCAGAATTCACCGTGCCAGATTCAGGAGGCAATTCCACCAGTCCACCCACCAGTGAAGTACCACAGACTACTCCCAGTCCGGCGCGTTCAGCTACCCCTACACCTGTACCCACTCCTAGCCCCATATCGGCAGAAACTGCCACTCAAAACCTAACTGGCGATTGGGTTGCCGTCATCATTGACAAAAGCGGCAAACCTGATATTAAGCATAAAAACAGCCTGACTCAAAATGGCAATCAACTACAGCTTGTATCAGGCATTTCTGGAGACACCTTCACAGGCACAGTCTCCGGTGAACAAGTTCAAATCAAATTTGCCAATGGTAATAACGTAGGAACGATTAGCAGCGATGGTAATCGCATCCAGTTCCCTGACTTGTTGATGGTAAGGCTTGGCTCAACTGGATGTCAGACCTATGAAGCCTGCCAAATCCCCTAAATCATCTCTGTTTCTGCTGGATTAAAAGGCGATCGCTTCTGACTTTAACTTAGAAATTCCATCAAAGACCAGACTCCTTCAAGAACTCGGAAACAAGATTCCAGTTCCATCACTACCAGTACCAGTGAGAATCCCCAGAATACGGTTGTAGAGTTTAGATGCCCGACTTCTTGAAGAAGTCGGGCATCTGGGTGCGATCGCCTTCAAGCACCAGCACTCAACAAACGCGATCAGCTTCGAGTAAAGCCGTAGGCGATCGCACCCCCAGACGGTAGCCCAAGGCCGTTTGGTGTCTTATCGATGGGGCGATCGCACCTGAACCGTTTTTTGTTACTCACGTTAGAGAATATTTGAAATACCGGGTCTACCCTCCGGGAAAACTTTGCTTACGTGGAGAAGCCCTTAAGTTGGGATACGAAAACTTTATGAAAAAAGGCTCGGCTTTTATTCTTTCTTCACAGTAATTTAAGAGATATGAAGCTAGCAAAGTTTCTTTACATTTATAACGAAGGCGATCGCCTTTGTGAACAAGTTTTTTACTCTCGTTAGAAAATATTTGCAAGTACTGATTTTGCCTAGGCTTGCGCTTTCGTGCAGATAGGCTTTGCGCCTC